>DATIFD010000643.1:0-4472 GCA_035455385.1 Burkholderiaceae bacterium | reverse complement strand
CCCTTCCTGCGTCGCGGCGCGAACTTCAGCCGGCCTGCACCTCGATGCGGCGGGGCTGCGCGAACGCCTGTTTCGGGATCCGCAGCGTCAGCACGCCGTCCTTCAGGCTGGCGTCGATGCGCGCGGCGTCGAGCTCGCGGCTGAGCGTGAACGTGCGGCGATAGCGCGGCACGCGCACCTCGGCGTACACCGCCTCGAGCCCTTCGGGCGTGGCCGCCCGCACCGCGCCCTCGATCGACAGCGCATCGCCCTCGACCTTGAGCTCGAGCTGGTCGCGCGGCACGCCGGGCATGTCGGCCAGCAGGGTGATCCCGGTTTCGTCCTCGTACACGTCCACCGCCGGCAGCACCGCGCGCTGTGGCGATTGTTGAGCGGCAACTTGGGTCTTGTCGTTCATGGTCGGTCTCCTTGACTCGGGGCGCGTCACTGCACCGTGATGCGCTTCGGTTGGGCGGCTTCGCGACGGGCGATGCTGATCTGCAGCACGCCGTCCTTGTAGCTGGCCTTCACGTGCGCGGGATCGACGTCGTCGGACAGTGCCACGGCACGCGTGAAGCGGCCGGCAGGGCGCTCGCGGGCATAGACGTTGACCTTGCCGCGCGCGGCCTCGGGCACTGCGCTGGCACGCTCGCCGGCGATGTGCAGCACGCCACGGTCGAGCGTGACGTCGATCTTCGACGCGTCCAGGCCCGGCGCGAAGGCATACACCTCGACGCTGGTGGGCGTGCGCCCGATGTTGATCGCGGGCAGGCTGCCGGCGGCAACCGAGCGGATGCTGCTCGGCAGCGCGGAAACGCCGAACGCGTCGTCCAACTCACGACGCAGGCGCTCGAACTCGCCGAACACGCTGTTGGGGAAGTTCAGCAACGATTCGTACATGGCGTGGCCTCCGTGGAACGGTTTGACCGGCGGACAAGCTGTAGCGCCGGCAGCCCAGAGATAGGAGTCGGCGGCGCGGATTTCAAGACCCCGGCGCGGCTGCCCCGCCCGGCCATTGACCGGCGTCAAGCTTCGGCCCGCCGGGGCCGCCCTCCGTCGCCCGCTTCGGGGCGCCGGCGCTCAGCGGTCGCTGAACTTTGGTGGGCGCTTCTCGAGGAAAGCCGCCACGCCTTCGCGGAAGTCGGCCTGCCCGCTCATCTGCTGCTGCACCCGGGCCTCGAGCGACAGCGCATCGGCGTAGTTGATCATGGTCGCGTCGTCGATCGTGCGCCGCGTCGCGGCCAGCGCCTTCACCGGCATCGCCGCCAGCTTGGTGGCCAGCGCCATCGTCTGGTCGACCAGCGCCGCGTCGTCGACGCAACGCCAGATCAGGCCCATGCGCTCGGCGTCTTCGGCACCGAGCTTGTCGCCGCTCATCGCCAGACCGATCGCCTTGGCCCGGCCCACCAGCCGCGGCAGCAGCCAGGTGCCGCCGCAGTCGGGGATCAGCCCGATCTTGGAGAACGCCTGGATGAAGCTGGCCGACTTGGCGGCGATCACGAAATCGCAGCCGAGCGCGAAGTTCGCCCCGGCGCCGGCCGCGACACCGTTGACCATCGCGATCACCGGCACCGGCATCGACGCGATGCGCAGCGCCAGCGGCTTGTAGACGCGCTCGATCAGGTTGGCGGTGTCGCCGCCGACGTCGCTGTCGTTGAGGTCCTGACCGGCGCAGAAGGCCCGCCCGGCACCGGTGATCACCAGGCAGCGCACGCCGGCGTCGTCGGCCGCGGCGTCGAGCGCGGGCCGCAACTCGCGGTGCATCGCCGCGGTGAAGCTGTTCAGCGCCGCAGGACGGTTCAACGTCAGCTTGCGCACCGCGCCAAGGGTTTCGATCAAGACCAAAGGTTCAGCCATCGCGACCTCGCGGATTCAGTTCCAGACTTCGCGCGCAGTCTGCACGACGAGTTCGAGCTTGCGCCGCTGGTCCTCGACCGCGATGTTGTTACCGTGCACGGTGCTGGAGAACCCGCACTGCGGCGACAGGCACAGCTGCTCGAGCGGCACGTACTGTGCCGCCTCGCCGATGCGGCGCTTGAGATCCTCTTTCTTCTCGAGCTGGCCGAACTTGGTGGTGACCAGCCCGAGCACGACGATCTTGCCCTGCTTCAAGTAACGCAGCGGGCGGAAATCGCCCGAGCGGTCATCGTCGTACTCCATGAAGTAGGCGTCGAGGTTCATCTCCGCGAGCAGCGCTTCGGCCACCGGCTCGTAGTTGCCCTGCGCCGCGAACGTGCTCTTGAAGTTGCCGCGGCACAGGTGCATCGCCAGCGTCATGCCCTTTGGCTTGCGCGCGACCACCTTGTTGATGAACCAGGCGTAGCGGTGCGGCAGCTCGTTGGGGTCGTCGCCGCGGGCGCGAGCCGCGGCGCGCATCTTCTCGTCGCACAGGTACGCCATGTTGGTGTCGTCCATCTGCACGTAGGTGCAGCCGGCGTCGGCCAATGACTGCAGCTCTTCGCCGTAGGCCTTGGCGACGTCGTCGTAGAACACCGGATCGAGCTCGGGATAGGCCTCCTTGCTGATGCCGGCGCGGCCGCCGCGGAAGTGCAGCATCGTCGGCGACGGGATCGTCACCTTCGGCGTCAGGCCGGCGATGCCGAGCTTGGCCACCTCGGCCTTGAGGTACTGGAAGTCGGCCAGCTGGATGTTCTTGGCGTGGCGCACCTTGTCGATCACGCGGATCACCGGCGGCGCCAGCTCCTCGGTGCCGTCGGGCTTCTTGACCGTGACCGGGATGTCGGTCTTGACGCCGCCGAGCTGCTCGAGAAAGTCGATGTGGAAGTAGGTGCGGCGGAACTCGCCGTCGGTGATCGACTGCAGCCCGACGTCGGCCTGGAACTTGACGATCTCGGCGATCGCCTTGTCCTCCACCGCGCGCAGCTCTTGGGCGCTGATCTCCCCCCTGGCCTTGCGCTCACGAGCCTGCAAAAGGTACGGCGGACGCAGGAAGCTGCCGACGTGGTCGGCGCGAAACGGCGGGGTCGTGCGTGCGGTCATTGCGGTGTCTCCGACATCGGTTCGAACGTGATCATAGGCCTGCCCGACGACCCTCCACGCAGGCACCCCGTGCCATGCACGCTCCGGCGCCGGCGCCGCACGCTCACGCGTGCGACGCGACGCCGAGCCACTGGTCCAGCGGCGTCGGATCGGCCAGCAGCGAGGCGCTCGTGGCCTTCAGCGCGATGCCGCCGCGGTCGAGCACGATCGCGTCGTCGGTCACCTGCAGCACCATGTGCGGGTGCTGCTCGACGACGATCGACGACAACCCTTCCTCGCGCGCCACGCGGCCGATCGCCGCCAGCAGCTCGGCCACGATCAGCGGCGCCAGCCCTTCGAGCGGCTCGTCGAGCAGCAGCAGCCGCGGGTTGAGCACCAGCGCGCGGCCGAACGCGAGCATCTGCTGCTCGCCGCCGGACAACTGCGTGCCGAGGTTGCGCCGTCGCTCGGCCAGCCGCGGGAACAGCCCGAACACGCGCTGCGCATTCCACGGCCCGGGCCGCGCTACCGCGGTGAGGTTCTCCTCGACGGTGAGCGATTTGAAGATGTTGCGTTCCTGCGGCACCCAACCGATGCCGGCGGCGGCGCGCTCGTGCGCCGGCAACGCCTGGATCTCGAGGCCCGCGAGCACGATGCGGCCGGCATGGCGGCGCGTGACGCCGACCAGCGTGTCGATCAGCGTGGTCTTGCCGGTGCCGTTGCGGCCGAGCAGCGCCAGCGAGCGGCCGGCCTCGAGCGTGAATCCGACATCGCTCAGCACCACGGCTTCGCCGTAACCGCACGTCAGGCGGTCGACCTGAAGCAGCGCTTCAGACATGGACCGCTCCTGACCTCAGCGGATCCTCGCCGAGATAGACAGCCCTCACGCGGGGATCGGCAGCGATCGCATCGGGCTCGCCCTCGGTCAGCACCGCGCCGTTGACCAGCACCGTGATGCGGCGCGCGAAGCTGAACACCAGGTCCATGTCGTGCTCGATCAGCAGCACCGACACGTCGGGCGGCAGCGCGGCCACGGTGTCGAGAATGTCCTTGCGCTCGCCGGCGGGCACGCCGGCCGCGGGTTCGTCGAGCAGCAGCACGCTTGGCTTGAGGGCTACCGCCAGGCCGATCTCGAGCAGGCGCCGCTTGCCGTACGGCAGTTCGCGCGTCGGCCGGTCGGCATGCTCGGCGAGACGAAACTGCTCGAGCAGGGCCTCGCACTCGGACGCTATGCGCGCGTCGCGCCCCACCGGCTGCCACCACCGCCACGCCGCGCCGACGCGACTGCCCACCGCCAGCGCCAGGCTCTGCAGCGGCGTCAGCGACGCGAACAGCTGATTGATCTGAAAGGTGCGCACCAGCCCGAGGCCGACGCGCGCGTGCGGCGGCATCGCGGTGATGTCGCGCCCGCCGAGCACCACGCGGCCCGATGTCGGCGCCGCCACGCCGGTGAGCAGGTTGATCAACGTGGTCTTGCCGGCACCATTGGGCCCGATCAACGCATGCCGCGCCCC
>DATIFD010000642.1:0-2846 GCA_035455385.1 Burkholderiaceae bacterium | reverse complement strand
CATTGGTCTGCGTCCCGGCATGGTGGCGTTGGACTTGGTGGCCGGAGGCGGCTACACCACCGAATTGCTGGCGCGCGGCATCGGCCCTACCGGCAGGGTCTTCGCACAGGCGCAGCCGCGTGACCCCAACCGGCCGGTGCCCGCCCGCCTGGGGCCGGTGTGCAGGACCGCGAGGCGAGGCTGGTCGCCGCGAAAGTGCCAGCTGCACCGATCACGCTCGCGCTTCAGCGCCTGGTCGACCCGGTCCCGCCCGAGCTGGCGCAGGGAAAGCTCGATCTCGTGACGCTGATGTTCAACTATCACGACCTCGGGTTCCTCGGTGAGGGCCGCGCGAAAATGAACCGCGCCATCTTCGCGGCATTGAAGCCGGGTGGCGTGTACGTCATCGCGGACCATTCGGGCCGGCCGGGCACCGGCATCTCGGAATCGACCACGCTGCATCGCATCGAAGAAGCGTTTCTGCGCAGTGAAGTCGAAGCCGCCGGGCTCAAGCTATCGGCCTCTGGTTCCTTTCTACGCAATCCGGCCGACCCGCGCGACAAGGAGACGCCCGAGCCTCCCATGCCGAAGGACGAGTTCGTTCTGAAGTTCGTCAAACCCGGCGCGACGGGCGGCTGAGTCCAGCAACACCGCGACGAAGCAGCACTGCGCACGCGATTGACCACACTGGGTCTGCTCCTACTGGCCGCCGCAATGACCGCGGTTGTCTTCGTCTTCGCGCCGCACTAGATCCCCCACCCCCTCGCATGCCGCGCAGGCGAAGCAGGCGCGCGGGTCACGGGAAGGCCAAGGTCACCGGCGGCACGGCGGCCTTGGTGTCGATGGCCTGCGTCTTCGTGTCGTTGCCCGATCGTGCCTCGATCGTGTACAGGCCCAGCGCGAGCGTGTCGGGCGCCAGCGTCATCGTCGGCGGGTTGACGGCGTAGGCGGTGCGCACCGGCGGATCGATCGGCAGCGTGAAGGTGAAGTCGCCGGACGTGGCGTCGACCGCAGCCCAATGCGTTTCGACGGTCGGGCCGCCGTTCAGCGCCTGCAGCGCACGCACGGTCGCTGCGGCCGGGCTCACGGTGCCCGTAACGTCGCGCGTTCCCTGCGTCAGCGCCGGCGGTGCGATGGGCGTCGCCAATGCGTTGATCGTGGTGACCGTGGTGGTGGTGACTGGCACGCCCGTCATCACCGCGGTTGCGCGACCGGCCGAAGTGACGACGAGATCGTAGGTCCCGGCGGGAACCGGATAGAGCACAAAGCTGCCGTTCGTTCCCGGCACCGTGCCTTTGATCGCCACGCCGCCCTGCTGCAACGAGATGCTCGTGCCACCGGCTGCGAGCGCTGGATCGACGTAACCCACGACGCGTTGCGCCGCGCTCGACACGATCGGCGTCACCGTGAGCACCGGCTTGAGGATGTACTTGCCCGAATTGCCGGACTTGACGAACGACTTGCAGGCGTCGAAGTCGATCGCGAAGTCAGCCACCTGTCCGGCCGGCACGGTGATGTTCACGTTCATCTTCAGGCCGCTTTGCTGACCGCTCGGCGTGGTGAGCTCGGTCTCGGCACTGCCTGTGGGCTTGATCGAGTTGGCCAGCATCCCTTGCGGCGAACCCGGCGGCGGCGTGGTGCCGAGGACCAACCGCATCTGCGTGTAGGTGCCGGCCGGCAGCTCGGTCGCGCCCAGCGGCAGCAGCGTGCCATTGGTCAACGTGAGCAGGTCGACACGCTGCGGCGTCGGCAGGACCACCTCGGACCATCCAGAATCGTTGTCGTTGGCGCTACTGCTCTGGTGCACACGCACCTTCTCGACGGTGACGAACACGTTGTCGTAACCGCAGGCGGGCGAGTCGGTGAGCGACAGCTGCATCGTGCCGGTGGGGGTGCCGCTACTGCCGCCGCAAGCGGCGATCAGCGCGGCGAGAGCGAACGGGAGCGCGAGTTTCAGAGAGTTCATGGGTGTATTGCCGTGATGGGTGGGCGTGCCGGCCCGCAGTGCGGGCTCGCGACTACCAATCTCACACGCTCGATCGCTATAAGAAAGTGCATTGTGCACAGACACTCTCTTCGTTGCAGATGCAGACAAGGTTCACTTCGGCACTCGAGAATGTGCGAAACACGCGAAGAACTGGGGCCGCCAAAGCCCACACGACCACGACATGCTGACCTCCGGGATTGATGTCCTGCGCCCGAGGTCAGCTGCCGAGACGCCCCCGATCCGAGGGCGTAGCACGCGCCGACGTGCGCAGTCTGCCCGCGCTTGGTGCGCAGAAGTGTGACCGACCAAAGAAGCGCGCTGGGTACTTCCTACCATGTCCTGTCTTGACGAGCACGGAGGCGAAGACTTGGCCAGCGTGGTGGCTTGGTGGGGCGCGATCACCGGCACCGTGGGCATTGGATTGGCGGCCCTTAGCGGCTGGCAGACCTATGCGCTGTCGCGCAGCAGGGTGCTCGTCGAGCCGAGGCTGTCGAGCCTGCGGACCGGCGACGCCAGGCAAACCGAGTTCGTGGTTCGTGTGGTCAACCGCAGCCCATTCGAGGTGAAGGTGACCCAAGCGGGGATCGTGGTCAAGGCGCTGGACGGAAGCTCGTCGGCCCTCCCGCTCGAGGGCTGGGCCCAGGGGCTGCCGCACGAGCTCTTGCCGAGGACGATGATCGAACTGACCCTCGAACTGCGAGGATCAGTCACACTCGCTGTGCTGCCCTTTGATCACGCATTCGTCGAGTTGGAGTCAGGTGAACAATTCCGCTCAGAGACGCGCCATCGGTTTGTTGGCAAGACACTTACCCAGATCAAGGGCGAGACGGCCAAACGAAACGGCTAGGCGACGGTGCGCCGCTCGTTGATCTACAGGCTT
>DATIFD010000641.1:0-11789 GCA_035455385.1 Burkholderiaceae bacterium | reverse complement strand
CGCGATGCGCACGGCGGTGCGCCCGACGCCGCCATCGTTGAGCGCTGCGTGCCCCGACAGCCAGACCAGCAGCGCCAGCCCGGCCGCACCGGCGAAGTTGGCAGTGCACACCACGCCCCAGTTGCGCAGCAGCTGACGTGTGCTCACGCAGCCGTCGGCCCACGCCATTGCCAGCAGATTGTTGCCGGTGAACAGCTCGGCGCCGGCCACCGTGACCAACACCAGCCCGAGCGAGAAGCCCAGGCCGCCGAGCAGGCGTGTCGCGGCAAATCCCAGTCCGGCATCGCTGGCCACCAGCGTGAACATCATCGCACCCAATCCGATGAAGGCGCCCGCGAGCACGCCCAGCATGGCCAGCGACAGCAGCGGCAGCTCCGCCTTGACGATGCAGAACTCCTTGACGCGACCGGCGATGTCGCGTGGCGAATAGGCGTCGAACGAGCGGCTGTCCGGCATGTGGGGCTCCTTGGGCTGCGAAGCCCCATCTTCGCGGACGGCGCCGGCGCGCTGGTTGCGTGCGATCAGCGCGGCAACAGGGCCATGCATCGGCCTCGCAACCGGAGGAGTCCTAGCGGCTCCCTCGCCGTGTCGCGCCGTTCCTCCCTGAATGACGAGGGTCAAGGGCGAGGTTTCGCTTGGACGACAGAATCGACCATGAGCCTGCGCCAAGTGCCCCTCGAGAGGTTGCCCGCATTCGGCTCGGGCGACGAAGGCCTGAGCGCGGTGCAGGTCGAGGCCCAGCGTGCCTACGGCTACAACGACATCGTGGCGCACGCCGCCAGCGGCTGGCTCGTCGTCGCGCGCGACACGGCACGCGATCCGATGTTGTGGTTCCTGATGCTGACGGCGGGTCTGTTCGCCCTGCTCGGCCAGGTCACTGAATCGGTGACGCTGCTCGTCGCGATGGCGCCGCTGCTGGGCATGGACGCTTACCTGCATCGACGCACGAGCGCGTCCTCCGCCGGGCTGGCGAGCCGGCTGGCCAGCACGGCGCGGGTGCTGCGCGATGGGCAGTGGCGGGACATCCCGTCGCGCGAGCTGGTGCCGGGTGACCTGGTCGAGGTGACGCCGGGCGAGTACTTCCCCGCGGACGGCCTGCTGATGTCCGGCAGCGGACTGCAGGTCGACGAATCGACGCTGACCGGCGAATCGCTGCCGGTGCCCAAGACGGCCCTCGATACCACCGTGCCGCTGGCCGCCAGCGCAGCCGAGGCGCACTGGGGCACCGCCGGCACGCGGCTGCTCACGGGCGTGGCCCGGCTGCGCGTCGCTTGCATCGGCAGTGAGACGCGCTACGGCGAGATCGCCCGCTCCGCCACCGAAGGCAGCCACGCCGTGACGCCGCTGCAACGGGCCATCGGCGCGCTCGTGTCCGCGCTGCTCGGTGTGGCGCTGGCGATGTGCGCCTTGCTCGCGGCAGTGAGGCTCTGGCAAGGCCATGGCTGGATCGACGCCCTGTTGAGTGCCGTCACGCTGGCCGTGGCCGCGTTGCCCGAGGAGTTCCCGGTGGTCTACACGTTCTTTCTCGGCGTCGGTGTCTTCCGCCTCGCCCGCAAGAAGGCCCTGGTGCGGCGTGCCGTCGCGGTGGAGAACATCGGCCGCATCACCTGCATCGTGTCGGACAAGACCGGGACGATCACCGCAGGGTCGCTGGTGCTGGCCCACCGCGTGCCCGCCGCGGGCCGCGATGAGGCCTCGCTGCTGCAGGTCGCGACGTTCGCCGCACGGCCCGACAGCGGCGACCCGCTCGACCAGGCCTTGCACGCGGCGGCAGGGCCGCTGCCGCCGGCAGCTCGCGTGGCCGACTTTCCGTTCACGGAAGCGCGGCGCCGCGAGACGGTTGTATGGCGGCTGGCGGCCGACTATTCGACGGCCTTCACCAAAGGCGCCCCGGAGACGGTACTGGCCACCTGCGCGCTGTCGGCGCAGGCGCGGGCGGACTGGCTCGCCCGCGTCGAGGAGTTCGCCCGGTCAGGGCACAAGGTGATCGCGTGCGCCCGGCGCGCAATGCCCGAAGGATCACCCATCGACGTCGAACCCGGGGAGGGATTCGAGTTCGCGGGCCTGCTGGCCTTCGAGGATCCGGTGCGGCAAGGCGTCCGCGAGGCGATCGCCGACTGTCTGGCTGCGGGCATGCGCGTCATCATGGTCACGGGGGACCACCCGGCCACGGCCCGGGCGATCGCGCGTGAGATCGGGCTTGGCGGCACAGAGCCCAAGGTGGTCGCGCTCGCTGCGGACGACGAAGCCAGCGCTGCGCTCGGCACCAGCGCCGACGTGCATGTGGTGGCGCGCGCCACCCCGCCGCAGAAGCTCGCGCTGGTGCAGGCGCTGCAAGCCATGGGAGAGCTCGTTGCGGTCACAGGTGACGGCGTCAACGATGTCCCCGCGCTGCGCCTGGCCGATATCGGCGTGGCCATGGGCGAGCGAGGCACGCGCAGCGCACGCGAGGTCGCGCCGGTGGTCCTGCTCGACGACAACTTCAGGACCATCGTCGATGCGGTGGCCGAGGGCCGCCAGCTGTTCCAGAACCTGCGACTCGCATTCACCTACCTGCTGCTGGTGCACCTGCCGCTCGTGGTCGGTGCGGCAGCGATCCCGCTGATGGGCCTGCCGCTGCTGTTCCTGCCGATCCACATCGTGTGGCTGGAGCTGGTCATTCATCCCACGGCCATGCTGGCGTTCCAGGATCTGCCGGTGCTGGCGCCGCTCACGCCGGTGCAGCGCCACAGGCGCGCGGGCTTCTTCTCGACCGGGGCCTGGTTGGGCATTGGCCTGATCGGCGGGCTCTTCAGTGTGGCGGTGGTCTGGAGCTACCTGCACGCACTCGGCGTCGACCGTGACGTCGAGCATGCCCGCGCGATGGCGCTGACGACGCTGCTGCTCGCCAGCGCCGCCATCACGGCCGGCCTGACGAAGCTGCGCCAGCCCGCCACGCGCTGGCTCGTGTTCGGCACGATGGCGTCGCTCGGCGCCCTCGTTCAGGTCCCGGTGCTCAGCCGCCTCTTGAACCTGCGTCCGCTGCACGGCACCGACTGGGCACTGGCGGCTGCGGCCTTCGCCGTGATGGCCCTCGTCACCCATGGGTTGGCCACGCGCTTGCGACAGCCGGACCGATGGGCTTCGAAAGAGGGATCGGATGCCTGACCCGACTTCTGGCGCGCGCAATCGGGTCTTGGGAATCGGCGTCAAAGATCGACCCTGCTTCCTGCAGCCGGTGCCTCCACGGTCCAACCCAGCTCGTCGGCGATCGTGTC
This sequence comes from Burkholderiaceae bacterium, assembly GCA_035455385.1. Classification (GTDB taxonomy): domain Bacteria; phylum Pseudomonadota; class Gammaproteobacteria; order Burkholderiales; family Burkholderiaceae_C; genus JAEUPI01. Next base: position 8,532 of record DATIFD010000641.1, on the reverse strand, counting down.
GGCGAAACCGCACGCTGTCGTCGCCTCTCCATGGACGACGAAGGTGCGTGCCGGTGCCGACGTGAAGCCGCGCAGCCAGCCAAGCAGTGCAGCCCGGTCAGCGTGAGCTGACAGCCCGCCGATGGTGTGCACGCTCGCGCGCACTGCGTGCTCCTCGCCGAAGAGGCGGACCCGCTTGTCCCCGTTCACCAGGCGCCGCCCAAGCGTGCCTTCGGCCTGAAAGCCGATGATGACGATGGCACACTCGGGTCGCCCCAGGTTGTGCCGCAGGTGATGCTTGATGCGACCGGCGTCACACATGCCGCTTGCGGCGACGATGATGGCGCCGGCCTTCAGTCGATTGAGGGCCATCGACTCTTCGACGCTCTTTGTGAACCGAAGGCTCATGCCTTCGGGCAGCGATCGGCGAAGCGAGAACATCTCCCGGGTTTCCTGGTCGAGGAACTCGGGGTGGCTGCCGGTGATCGCCGTGACCTTGTCCGCCATCGGCGAGTCGACGAAGACCTGCATCGGCGGAAGGCGGCCCTGGCGTCGCAGGTCCGCCAGCAGGAACAACACTTCCTGCGTGCGCCCCAGCGCGAACGCCGGGATGATGATGTTGCCCTGTCGACGGCGCAGCGTGTCCTCGACGACAAGCACCAGCTCGTCGATCGTCTCCTGCATCGGCCGATGCCGTCGGTCTCCATAGGTAGACTCCACCACCAGCACATCGGCCTGCTGGATCGGCGTCGGGTCATGGACGATCGGGCGCCCAGGCTGACCCAGATCACCTGAGAAGACGAGCTTGCGCGTGCGATCCGCCTCGGTGGCCCACAGCTCCACGATGGCCGATCCGAGGATGTGCCCCGCATCGCGGAAGCGGCAGCGAACGGTGGCATGCGGCTGCACGTCGACGTCGTACGCCACCCCCTCGACCTGCTCGAGGCATGCCTGGGCCTGGGCCACGGTGTACAGAAGCTCGACATCCTGCCCGGCATGGCGGCGACCATGCCCGCGTTCACGCTGCGCGCGCGTCCAGTCGTTCTCCTGAATGAACGCGCTGTCGAGCAGCATCACCGACAGGAGGTCGGCCGTTGCGGTCGTCGTGTAGACCGGGCCCTTGAAGCCGAGAGCGCACAGACGAGGCAGCAGGCCGCTGTGATCGATGTGGGCGTGAGTCAGCAGCACGAAGTCGATCTCGCTTGGCTTGAAAGGCCATGCCTTGAGATTGCGTTCGCGTGCATCACGGCCACCCTGATGCATGCCGCAGTCGACCAGGAACTTCAGGTCGCTCGTTTCGACGAGGAAGCAAGAACCCGTTACCTCCTGGGCAGCGCCGACGAAGCTCAGCTTCATGTGGCTCATTGTGTAGGCACCAGTCCCACATGGCTACCCGTCGCGATGGGGCCGTCGTCCACATCCTCGCGGTCAATGCCGATCAATCGGCGGCGCCGTGAGGCGCGAGGTCGTTCGGGCTGGGTCGGTTCCGGACCATTTCCCATTCGGCAGCGGCGATACTGACGCGTAGCCCGGTGTCTTTCGATTGAAGACCATGTCCGTCACCGACGACCGACAGCGTCGGCCCGCGGTTGCCGGGGCCGACGCCGTGTTCCGCCTGCGCCAGGTGAGCAAGGTGTATCGGATGGGCGAATCCGAGATCCACGCGCTGCGAGGCGTCGACCTCGAACTGCGACCCAGGGAATTCGTCGTCCTGCTGGGCGCATCGGGAAGCGGCAAGTCGACGCTGCTCAACATCCTCGGTGGCTTGGACCGCCCGACGTCGGGCGAGGTGCGCTATCGGGACCACGACTTGGCGACTGCGGCGCCTGCAGAGCTCACCCGGTTCCGCCGAGAACACGTCGGGTTCGTGTTTCAGTTCTACAACCTGATCCCGAGCCTCACAGCGTACGAGAACGTCGCACTCGTGACGGAGATCGCGGGCGCGCCGATGGATGCCGGTGACGCGCTCGCCATGGTCGACATGACGGAGCGCCGCGATCACTTCCCGTCGCAGTTGTCCGGTGGCGAGCAGCAGCGGGTGGCGATCGCGCGGGCCGTGGCCAAACGTCCCGACGTGCTGTTGTGCGACGAGCCTACGGGCGCGCTCGACTACCCCACCGGCAAGCTGGTGCTGTCGGCGCTCCAGCGCATCAACCAGGAGCTCGGCACGATCACCGTCGTCATCACGCACAACGCCGCGATCGCGGCGCTGGCCGACCGCGTGATTCGCATCAGCAGCGGCCGCATCGTGGACATCCAGCGCAACGCCACCAAGGTGACGCCGGACGACATCTCATGGTGACGATGCTGAACCGGATGCTGTGGCGCGACTTGTGGCACTTGCGCGGCCAGGTCATCGCGGCGGCGCTGGTCGTGGCCTGCGGCATCGCCACCCTGGTCGCCATGCGCGGTACCTACCAGTCGCTGCTGATGGCGCGCGACGACTACTACGTGACCCATCGGTTCGCGGATGTCTTCGTCCATCTCAAGCGGGCGCCCGATGCTCTCGCCGCAGACATTCGGCAGCTGCCGGGCGTGGCCCAGGTGCGCACCCGGATCGTGGTCGAGGTCTCCCTGGACGTCCCCGGGCTCCCGGAGCCGGCCATCGCACGGCTGGTGTCCATCCCCGGCACGCGCACGCCGATGCTGAACGACCTGCAGATCGTGCGCGGTCGTTACGTCGATCGCGGCGCCACGGACCAGGTGATCGTCAGCCAGGCCTTCGCAAAGGCGAACGCCCTCGACGTCGGTGACCGCCTGGGCGCGGTGCTCCACGGACGCTGGAAGCAACTGGCCATCGTCGGCATCGCCTTGTCACCCGAGTTCGTCTACGAGGTCGGCAGCGGGATGCTGTTCCCGGACAACCGGCGCTACGGGGTGCTGTGGATGGATCAGGAGGCGCTGGCTCCGGCTTTCGACATGGATGGCGCCTTCAACGACGTGGCCTTGTCGCTCTCGGTCGGCGCGCATGAACGGGAGGTGCTCGCCGCGCTGGACGAGCTGTTGCGGCGCTATGGCGGCCTGAGTGCCTACGGCCGCGACGAACAGTTGTCGCACCGCTTCCTCACCGACGAACTGGGCGAGCTCGGCGTGATGACGACCACGCTGCCGGCGCTGTTCCTCGCGGTCTCGGCGTTCCTCCTCTACATCGTGCTGTCGCGTCTCGTGGCCACGCAGCGCACGCAGATCGGCCTGCTCAAGGCCTTCGGCCGCACCGACTTGCGCGTGGGGATCCACTACCTCAACGTCGCGCTGGCCACCGTGGCGATTGGCCTCGCGCTCGGACTGCCGCTCGGCATCAGCATGGGCGGCATGTTCGTCGACGTGTACCGGGACTACTTCCACTTTCCGCGCCTGGTGCTCGTCATCGATCCCTCGCTGCTCCTCCTTGCCTGTGGCGTCAGCCTTGCGGCGGGAGGCGTCGGTGCACTGGTGGCCGTGCGTCGCGCGGTGGCCCTCGCACCGGCCGAGGCCATGAGGCCGGAGCCGCCGGCCTCCTTCCGCGCCGGTGCGCTGGAGAAGCGTGGCGGCACTCGCCGGCTTCCAGCGTCCGTGCGCATGATCGTTCGCAACCTGCTGCGCAGGCCGTGGAAGGCGGCGCTGTCCGCGCTCGGGATGGCGTTCGCGATCGGCCTGATGGTCGTCGGACGCTTCGCACTGGACGCCGCCGGCTACATGTTTTCGGTCCAGTTCGACGAGGTGCAGCGCGAGGACGTGACGGTTCTTTACACCGAGCCGCGCGGGCCGGACGCGGCGATCGCCATCGCGAAAATGGACGGCGTGGTGCAGGCCGAGCCGTTCCGGCTGTTGCCGGCCTGGCTGCGGCACGAGCACCGCAGCAAGCGCATCGAGGTGACCGGCCTGCCGCAGGGTCACGAGTTGCGGCGCCTGCTCGATCGGAACCTGCGGCCCGTGAACTTGCCGCCTCAAGGGCTGGTGCTCAACGAGAAGCTGGCGCGCATCCTCGGCATCGCGCCGGGCGACGACGTGACGATGGAAGTGCTCGAAGGTTCGCGGCCCGTGCGCCAGGTGCCCGTGGTCGGCGTCGTCGACGAGTTGCTCGGACTGGGGGCGTACATGGATGCGCGGGCCCTTGCCCGCCTCATCGGCGAAGACAACACCGGCTCGGGAGCGTACCTGCGGATCCGATCCGACGATTCGCAGGCCTTCTACGACCGCCTCAAGCGCATGCCGGTGGTCGCCGGCGTGGCCGTGCGCAGTGCGATGCAGCAGAGCTTGCGCGACACCCTGGAACGGACGTTCTTCTTCTTCGGCGCGGTCCTCGTGCTCTTCTCCTGCGTGATCATCGCGGGCATGGTCTACAACAGTGCGCGCATCGCGCTGTCGGAGCGCGGCAACGAGCTGGCGACCCTGTCCGTCCTCGGCTTCACCCAGCGCGAGGTCGGCGTGCTGCTGCTCGGGGAGCAGGTGCTGCTGCTGGTCGCCGCGATTCCCGCGGGCCTGGGCCTCGGCTACGGGCTGTGCGCCATGCTCGTGCCCATGTTCGACCGCGAACTCTTCCGGTTGCCGCTGGTGATCGGAAAGTGGTCCTTCGTCTATCCGGTCGTCGCTGCGGTCGCCGCGTCATGCCTGTCGGGCCTGCTGGTGGCACGGCGAATCCGGAATCTCGACCTGATCGCCGTGCTCAAGACCCGCGAGTGAAACGGAGCCACGCATGACCTGGAAGCGGATCCTCCTTGCCTGCGCCGTCGTGGCCGGGGTCGCGGCGGTCGTCTGGCTCCTGCTGCCGGCCCGGCTGGACGTGGACGCGGCGCAAGTGCAGGCCGGGCCGATGCAGGTGACGGTGGACGATCTGGGCGAGACGCGCAGCCACGATCGCTTCGTGCTGGTGGCACCGGTGGCCGGACGGCTCGCACGAATCTCCCTGCACGACGGCGATGCGGTCACCGAGAACCAGCTCGTGGCCCGGATCGCACCGCTGCCGCTGTCGACGCGCGAACTGAACGAGATCACCGCACGGGTGGCGTCGGCAGAGGCGGTGCAGCGCGAGGCCGAACAGCGCGTGCGCCGCGCAGACGAAGACCTCGCCCAGGCGCGTCGCGAGCTCGAGCGCGTTCTCAAGCTCGTTCAGGACGGCTTCATCGCCCCGCAAGCCGCCGAGCAGGCCAAGAGTACGGAAGTCATGGCCACCAGCGAGGCCGAGGCGGCCCGGTTCCGCGCCCGCGCCGCCGCCGCCGACGTGATGGTCGCAAGATCGGGCCTGGCTGCCACGCGAGGTGCGGGCAGCGCAAACCTGGTGCTCGTCCGCGCGCCGATGGCCGGACGGATCCTGCGCATCAACGATCCCAGCGAGCGGGTCGTCGCGGCCGGCGAGCCGCTGCTGTCCATCGGCGACCTCGGCAACCTGGAGGTCGTCGTCGAGCTGCTGTCGTCCGAGGCGGTGAAGGTGGCGCCGGGCATGCCCGTGCTCGTGGAAGGCTGGGGTGGCGACAAGGCCCTGCGCGCGAGAGTCCGTAGGGTGGAGCCCTACGCCGTGACGAAGGTCTCGGCGCTGGGGATCGAGGAGAAGCGCGTGAACGTCATCGCGGATTTTGTCGATCCGCCCGGCCCCATCGGCGACGGATTCCGCGTCACCGCGCGCATCGTCACGTGGCAGGCCGAGAAAGTGCTCAAGGTGTCGGCCAGCGCGCTGTTCCGATGCGCGAATGCCTGGTGTGTCTTTGTCATCGACGATGGGCGAGCACGCCGACGCATCATCGAGGTCGGCCACCGCAATCTCATCGAAGCCGAGGTCACGGCGGGCGTGGCGGCAGGGCAGCGAGTGATTCGTTACCCCAGCAACGATGTGAGCGAAGGGTCGAAGGTCCGAATTCGCACCGGCGACTGATGCCTGTCGCCGCGACCGGCCCGCCAGGAGCGTCAGCCCCCGACCCGCATCGTGGCGAGCCGGGGTCTTGCGTCAGATCGGCGACGTGCGCCGAGTCGCGGCCTATTGCGCCGGGGACACCTGACCGTTCTCGACCGTCACCTTCTGCCCCACCATCATCTGCGCGTCTGTCGTGACCGTACGGGCACTGCCATCGTCCATTCGGATCTGCAGCTGATAGCGGGTGGTCGACTTGTAGCGCTTCTCGGCCTCGTTGCCGGCCAGCCCTCCGCCGACGGCGCCGACGACGGTGGCCACATCCTTGCCGCGCCCGCCGCCAACCTGATGACCGAGCACGCCGCCGAGCACCGCACCGGCCACTGCGCCGACCCCCTTGGACTCACCCTTGACCTCTACAGGGGTGACGGCCTCGACCGTGCCGCAGACCGCGCACACCGGCTTGGGCGGTGGCGGAGGCGGTGGTTGCTGCGCCACCTTCTCGGTCGGCGCAACACTGACCGGGGCCGGGTCGGCGGCGACCTGGGCCGGATGTTTCTTCGCGGGCTTGGCCGCGGCGGTCTTGGCCGGCGCGCGGGGCGCCGCCGGCTCGGGCGCGGGCGCGCGGGACGCCGCCGGCTCGGGCGCGGGCACCTGGGGCGCCACCGCAGCGACGGGAGCCGGAGCCGGTGCCGGCGCGACCACCGATGTCGCGCTGGCCGGAGCGGCGGCCTGGGGCGCAGGGCTGGGAGAGCATGCGGCCAGCGCGGCGGACAGCACGGCAAGCGGCAGCACCGCGGGCCGTGAGGAAATCGTGGAGACCGTCTTCATGCTCACTCCTCTTCTCTCGACTGAACGGGACATGCAAACTCTCGGTGGTTGGCACGTTACTTGAACGGCATCACCCCGGACGCAGTTGACCACTTCGCCCTGTAAGCGGAGTTTTCGCGGCAGCACAACCGACATCCTGAGCGCTCGTAAGGGAGCGTAAGGATCCGGACGATGCCGCACTCTGTCCACCGCCGGGTGAGAGCGGCGTTGATATCGTCTCGTCTGATAAGGAGAAGCTTGATGAGACGATTGACGCTCCTTGCGGCGCTCGCAGCAGCTGCCTGGTGTCCTGCCCATGCCGGAACCAATGTCGGTGTTTCCATCGACATCAACCAACCCGGTGTCTATGGGCGAATCGATATCGGCAACCTGCCGCCGCCACCTGTTGTCTACGCTCAGCCTGTGGTCATCGCGCCCGCGCCAATTGCGGTCTATCGGCAACCGATCTACCTCTACGTGCCGCCGGCGCATCAAGCCAACTGGGGGCGGTACTGCGACCACTACGCGGCCTGTGGCCAGCCGGTCTACTTCGTGCAAGAAGCGTGGGTCAAGGAGCGCTACTACCGCGAGCGCGGCGATCGATACGACGAGGATCATGACTCGCGCCATCGGCACAAGCGTGGCCACGGTCACAATCACGACGACGACTGAGTGTCGCGGCCTGGGGCCAAGCTGCGTCGGTCGATCGCTGCCCTGGCGATGCAGCAATCCAAACACAGGAGTCAACCCTCATGAACGCGACTCGCTCGCTCCGCACCTTCAAGCTCGCGGCCACACTGGTTGCTGCCCTCGCCACCTGCAGCGGCGCATTCGCGCAGTCGGCCGGCGGCGTCTACGGCGGCATCAGCATCGGCAATGCCACCGACTTCGGCACGGCGGTCAAGCTGTACGTTGGCGCGCCGCTGGGACCGCGCTTTGGCTGGGAAGCCCAGTACACCAACTTCGGCTCCGTCACCGAGGCAACGCCTTTCGGCCCGCAGGACGCTTCGGCGTTTGCGCTGGGTGGTTCGCTGGTTGGCTACCTGCCGTTTCAGAGCAACCTGAGCGGCTTCGGGAAGATCGGACTGCACTACGTGGACGCGAAGGCCAGCCTGCCGGGCAGCTCCAACTCCGACACCTCGATTGAGCTCGGCATCGGGGTCGGAATGCTGTGGCAGGTCTCACCGCAATGGGGCCTGCGCGCCGAACTCGAGAATATCGGCGGTAACGGCGGAAGTCTGTTCACGGTGGGCGCGCAGATCAAGTTCTGAGCGGTCGCACTGGCCGCAACTTAACCGCCCGCCGCGCCGGGCTTGACGAATTTCAGAACGAACTCGTCCTTTGGCATGGGAGGCTCAGGCGTCTCCTTGTCGCGCGGGTCGGCCGGATTGCGCAGGAAGGAACCAGAGGCCGATAGCTTGAACCCGGCGGCTTCGACTTCACTGCGCAGAAACGCTTCTTCGATGCGATGCAGCGTGGTCGATTCCGAGATGCCGGTGCCCGGCCGGCCCGAATGGTCTGCGATGACGTAGATGCCGCCCGGCTTCAATGCTGCGAAAAGGGCGCGGTTCATTTGCGCGCGGCCCTCACCGAGGAACCCGAGGTCGTGATAGTTGAACATCAGCGTCACGAGATCGAGCTTTCCCTGCGCCAGCTCGGGCGGGACCGGGTCGACCAGGCGCTGAAGCGCGAGCGCGATCGGTGCAGCTGGCACCTTCGCGGCGACCAGCCTGGCCTCGCGGTCCAGCACACCGGCCCCAGGCGGGCGGGCGCCGGCCGGCACCGGCCGGTTGGGGTCACGCGGCTGCGCCTGTGCGAAGACCCTGCCGGTAGGGCCGATGCCGCGCGCCAGCAATTCGGTGGTGTAGCCGCCTCCGGCCACCAAGTCCAACGCCACCATGCCGGGACGCAGACCAATG
>DATIFD010000640.1:0-3333 GCA_035455385.1 Burkholderiaceae bacterium | reverse complement strand
AGCTCGGTCACGCCGTGGTCGAACTCGTGGTTGCCGGGCAGGCAGTAGTCAAGGCCCGCCCGGTGCAGCAGTTCGGTGATGGACGCGCCGTGGTCGTGATTCGACAGCAGCGACGGGCCGATGAAGTCGCCGCTGTGCAGGACGAGCACGCGGTTGATTTGCCCAGTGACGCGCGTCACCTGGTCCCGCAGATACTGGATCGTCGCAATCAGCCTTGGGAAACCGGGCAGGCGCCCGGCGCGCTCTTCAATGACATAGGTGTCGTTGAGGTGCACCACCGCCGCGACGAAACGGTCCTGTTCCTGCTGAATCAGCTGAATAACCTTCGACAGCATTGGGGTGGCCATCAATCACTCCCGGTCTGTGCTGAGCCGATACTAGCAATGCACCCATGGACGGAGACGGCCGCTAAAGCGCAAGCGCCAGACCCACTGATCGGCTTGTCGCAATGAACGGGCTGCGCAGCGACCCTGAAGTTGACCCCGTTTCGCGGACACCTTACCGTGACCAAGGAAGGAGTCCGAGATGCCCAAGAGCAAGCCGCCGTACCCGGAGGCGTTCAAGCAGCAGATCGTCGAGCTGGCGATGGCGGGGCGCACGCCGGCCGAGCTGTCGCGTGAATTCGGCGTCAGCGCACAGAGCATCACCGCGTGGGTCGCGCGCGCTGCAGCCGACGCTGGCAAGCCCACTCGGGGCGAGGACGTGCTGAGCACGGCCGAACGCGAAGAGTTGGCGCGATTGCGACGACGGGTGCGCCAGCTCGAGCAGGAGCGAGACATCCTGGCAAAGGCTACGGCCTGGTTCGCCGGCAAGGACGGCAAGACGTCCATCGGGTCTACGAACTCGTGAACGCGAACCAGGCCGACACCAAGGTTGCCACGATGTGCCGCGTGCTCGCGGTGTCCACCAGCGGCTACTACGCGTGGCGCGATCGAGCGCCCAGTGCTCGCGCGCTGGCCGACGCGGTGCTCACCGAGCGCATCCGTGCAGTGCACGCTGATTCGCACCACACCTACGGCATGCCGCGCGTGCGCGCCGAGCTGATCGACCAGGGCGTGACGGTCAGCCGCAAGCGCGTGGCCCGGCTCATGCGCAGCCATAGCATCCGCGGTATCAGCCGACGTCGAGGCTTCACCGTCACGACGCGACGCGGCAGCAACGACGCCAAGGCGCCCGACCTGGTGCAGCGCCGCTTCGACGCCGACGGCCCGAACCAGCTGTGGGTGGCCGACATGACCTACGTGCCCACCTGGGCCGGGTTCATCTACCTGGCCGTGGTGCTCGACGCGTGGAGCCGCCGTGTGGTGGGCTGGGCCATCGGCGAGACGATGGCCGCCGAGCTGGTGCTCAGTGCCTTGAACATGGCGCTGCAGCAGCGCAGGCCCGAAGGCGTGATCCATCACAGCGACCAAGGCAGCCAGGGTGGATTCAATCCATCGTCGCAACACGTCCTAAATGGAGGTGTTGATGGACGTGAAGAAGAGGAAATCCAGTCGGTCCCTGCGGGCGAAGTTGCGCTCACCGGGTCGACCGCCGGTGTTGCATCGCGCCGCGCGATGGCCGTTCTGGCGGGCGATTGCGCGGGGGCTCACCAGCGAGGACGCTGCGGCCGTTGCTGGAGTGTCGGCGGCCGTTGGCAATCGATGGTTCCGACAATGCGGCGGTATGCCCCCATCGCATCTCGCATCGTCCGCGCCGCAGCCCACAGGTCGCTACCTGTCCTTCGCCGAGCGCGAGCAGATCGCCTTGGCACGCGCCCGCGGCGAAGGCGTCCGGGAGATCGCGCGTCAACTCGGGCGCGCCGCCTCGACGATCTCGCGCGAGCTGCGACGCAATGCAGCGACGCGTGGTGGTGGCCTGGAGTACCGTGCTCACACGGCGCAATGGCATGCGGACCGTGCGGCAAGGAGACCCAAGGCTGCCAAACTGGTGACGAACCTGACGCTGCGGAAGTACGTTCAGGAACGCCTTGCCGGGAACATCGCGACACCGACGGGACGGACAATTGCAGGTCCGCAGGTGCAGTGGAACGGTCGACGACATGGGCGTCGGCAAGCGCGACGATGGTCACGAGCGTGGAGCCCTCAACAGATCGCCAATCGGCTGCTGATCGACTTCCCCGGGCGGTGCCTGGCCACTGGGAGGGCGATCTCATCCTCGGATTGGAAAGCTCAGCGATCGGCACACTGGTCGAGAGAACGACGCGCTTCACGATGCTGCTGCACCTGCCGCCGCTGCCGGGCCATCGTCAGCAGCCACGCGACAAGCGAGGCCCCGCGCTGGCCGGTCATGGAGCTGAGGCCGTCCGTGAGGCGATTGCGCGGGCAATGACCTCGCTGCCGAAGCAATTGAAGAAGTCCCTCACCTGGGACCAGGGCGCGGAGATGGCGCAGCACGCGCGGCTGTCGATCGACACAGGACTGCAGGTCTACTTCTGCGATCCGCAGAGCCCCTGGCAGCGAGGCACTAACGAAAACACAAACGGGCTGCTGCGCCAGTACTTCCCGAAGGGCACCGACCTCAGTGCGCATCGGGCCAGTGATCTGCAGGCTGTGGCGCTGGCCCTGAACACGAGGCCACGCAAGACCCTTGGATGGCAAACACCTGCAGAGGCACTCAATGAGCTGATACTCTCGACAGCCAACCACAGTGTTGCGACGACTGGTTGAATGCGGGCAGTACGCCAGCATCGCCTTCGGCGACCGGTGCAGGAAGATGGGCGTGCGCCCGTCGATGGGCAGCGTAGGCGATGCCTACGACAACGCGATGGCCGAGAGCTTCTTCGCCAGTCTGGAGTGCGAACTGATTGACCGCAAGAGCTGGCAAACAAAGACCGAGGCACGCTTGGCGCTGTTCACCTGGATCGAGGGTTGGTACAACCCGCGCCGGCGACACAGCGCGCTGGCCTATCTGTCGCCGATGAACTACGAGATCCATCACACCAACCCATCACCGCCGCGCGGTGAACACGGGTTGCCCACCGTCGGCGCTTGCGTGGCAGGCGCCACTCCGCCGGTGGACAACCCTGCGCCCGCGCACTTCGAAAGGACTGAAGACCTCAGCCCGTAACCGTCCGCGGAAGGCAGTCAACTCCATGTGACCTTCCGCCTCGGTGAGAACTAGCTCCACGAGTACACGATTGTCATTGTTGGTCAGCACGGCGCACTCTACGACTGCGAGCAGGTCTTGACCCGGATCGAAGGCCTTCACCGTGATTTGGGGCTCCGAGCCGATGACGAGAGAGCTAGCACCGACCTCACGCAAGGAAGCGGCGAGGTCGGCTGCGATGGCTGACGATAGCTCGCGACCAAACGCCACGGCATACCCAAATGA
>DATIFD010000639.1:0-3892 GCA_035455385.1 Burkholderiaceae bacterium | reverse complement strand
CGTCACGCTGACCCCGGCGCAGATCGAGGTCGGCGTGGCGGCGCTGGGCCGCGTGGTGCACGACGCGCTGAGCGCGGTGGCGGCGCAATGATGCTGCCGACCCTGGCCGACCTGCGCGACGCCGCCGCGCTCGTGCACGCGCACGTGGCGCCGACGCCGCAGCATCCGTGGCCGCTGCTGCGCGAACGCACCGGGCTGCAGCTGTGGGTCAAGCACGAGAACCACACACCGGTCGGCGCGTTCAAGCTGCGCGGCGGCATCGTCTACTTCGATCGCCTGATCGGCCGCGGAGCGCGCCCGAGCGGCGTGATCAGCGCCACGCGTGGCAACCACGGGCAGTCGATTGCCTGGGCGGCCGGACGCCACGGGCTGGCAGCGACGATCGTCGTGCCGCACGGCAACAGCCGCGAGAAGAATGCGGCGATGCGCGCATTGGGCGCGAACCTGATCGAGCACGGCGAGGACTTCCAGGCCGCGCGCGAACACGCGCAGGTACTCGCCGAGCATCACGGCTGGCACATGGTGCCGTCGTTCCACACCGACCTCGTGGCCGGCGTGGCCAGCTATGCGCTCGAGGTGTTCGAGGCGGTGTCGCCGCTGGACGCGGTGCTGGTGCCGATCGGCCTGGGCTCGGGCGCCAGCGGACTGATCGCGGCGCGCGATGCGCTGGGCCTCGACACCGAGGTCATCGGCGTCGTCTCCGACGGCGCGCCGGCGTACGCGCTGTCGCTGCAGTCCGGCCGCGCCATCTCTCATGAGGTCACCACGCAGCTCGCCGACGGCATGGCCTGCCGCGTGCCGGAACCCGCCGCGCTGCAGATCCTGCAGCGCGGCCTGTCGCAGGTGGTGCAGGTCAGCGACGCGTCGATCGCGACGGCGATGCGCCTGCTCTTCGAGTGCACGCACCAGGTCGCCGAGGGTGCCGGCGCGGCGGCGCTGGCCGCAGCGATGCAGCTGCCGCGGCTGCGCGGCCGCCGCGTGGCGCTGATCCTCAGCGGCGGCAACGTCGACCGCGACGTCTACGCCAGGGTCCTCCAGGAGTCGTAAATGGTCACCATGCGCCGCTTCGTGCAGGTCGACGTCTTCACCGCCGTGCCGCTGCTGGGCAACCCGCTGGCCGTGGTGCTCGACGCCGACGGGCTCGGCGACGCGCAGATGGCGGCGTTCGCGCGCTGGACCAACCTGTCGGAGACCACGTTCGTGCTGCCGCCCACCGATGCGGGAGCCGACTACCGCGTACGCATCTTCACGCCGCAGCGCGAGCTGCCGTTCGCCGGGCATCCGACGCTCGGCAGCTGTCACGCCTGGCTCGGCGGCGGCGGCGTCGCGCGGCGCGGCGACGAGGTGGTGCAGCAGTGCGGCGTCGGGCTGGTGCGCATCCGCCGCGACGGTGCGCGCCTCGCCTTCGCGGCGCCGCCGTTGCTGCGCAGCGGGCCGCTGGATGCGGAGCTGGTCGAGCGCATTGCGCGCGGCCTCGGCATTGCAGCGGGCGATGTGCTCGACCACCAATGGGTCGACAACGGCCCGGGCTGGTGTGCGGTGCGTCTGGCATCGGCCGAGCGCGTGCTGCAGTTGAAGCCGGACTACGCGGTGCTGCAGGGGCTCAAGCTCGGCGTGGTCGCGCCGCATGCCGCGGGCAGCAGCGACGCCCAGTTCGAGGTGCGTGCGCTGATCGGCGAGGCGTCGGGATACGAAGACCCGGTGACCGGCAGCCTCAACGCCAGCGTCGCGCAGTGGCTGATCGCCTCCGGCGTGGCCGGCGCGCACTACGTGGCGGCCCAGGGCGCGGCGTTGCAGCGCGCCGGGCGGATCCACGTGCACAAGGCAGGCGCCGACATCTGGGTCGGCGGCGACGTCTGCGGCGTGGTCGCCGGTACAGTGGCGTTGTGAATGCCCGCGTCGATCACCTCGTCGTCGTCGCCGACACGCTCGACCAGGGGGCGCGGTGGTGCGAGGCCACGCTCGGTGCGATGCCGCAAGCGGGCGGCCGGCATCCGCTGATGGGCACGCACAACCGGCTGTTGGCGATCGGCGGCGGCCGCTTCGAACGCAGTTATCTCGAGATCATCGCGATCGATCCGGACGCGCCGGCGCCACCCCGGCCGCGCTGGTTCGCGATGGACGACCCCACGCTGCGGGCGGCGGCGCGCGAGGCGCCGCGGCTGGTGCACATGGTGGCGCGCACGACGATGATCGAGATGGTCCGCTGGGGTCTGATCAACTGCGGGCTCGACCCCGGCGTACCGATTGCCGCCGAGCGCCAGACGCCGTCCGGACTGCTGAAGTGGCGCATCACGGTGCGCGACGACGGTGCCATGGAATGCGCGGGCGCGCTGCCGACGCTCATCGAGTGGCAGGGCCCACACCCGGCCGACAGCCTGCCGGCCCCGACGGTGACGCTGCGCGCGCTGACGCTGCGGGGTCTGCCCGCGCGCGCGATCGACGTGCTGAAGCTCAGCGGCGTGCAGACGCCGGCGCGCGGCGACGCGGGCCCTCGCGAACCGGCGCTGAGCGCGACGTTCGAGACACCGCGCGGCGCGGTGACGCTCGATTCATGGACCTGAACGCCGGCGGGCGAGGGCGACGATGACCGAGGAGCTGTTCCGCGAAGACGCCATGTTGCGCGAGTGCGAGGCGAGCGTCATCGCCGTCGATGCCGCCGGCATCCGGCTCGATCGCACGGTGTTCTATCCGATGGGTGGCGGACAGGCCGGCGACGCCGGCGCTTTGCGGCTCGGCGACGGCCGCGAGATCCGCATCGTCGACACGCGCAAGGGCGCGCAGCCGGGCGAGATCGTGCACCTGCCGGCACCGGAGGCCGACCTGTCGTCGCTGCACGTCGGCTCGACCGTGACCGCACGGATCGACTGGCAGCGCCGCCATCGGCACATGCGCTTTCACACCGCGACGCACCTGCTGTGCGCGCTGGTGCCGCATCCGGTGGACGGCTGCTCGATCACGGCCGACTACGCGCGGCTGGACTTCCACATGACCGAGCCGCTCGACAAGGTGGCGCTGACGCAGGGGCTGGCGCGCCTGGTGGCCGAGGCGCATCCGGTTTCCCACCGCTGGATCAGCGAGGCCGAACTCGACGCCAACCCGGGCCTCGTGCGCAGCATGAGCGTGCAGCCACCGCGCGGTCACGGACGCGTGCGCGTGCTGGAGGTCAGCGGCGTCGACCTGCAGCCGTGTGGCGGCACGCACGTGGCCAACACCGCCGAGATCGGCCCGGTGGTGGTGACCAAGATCGAAAAGAAGTCAGCCAAGACCCGCAGAGTTGTTCTCGGCTTTGCCGAGCCCGCGTGAGCGGGCACGCCATGAGCGGCGTCGCCGCGTCCGGGTCAGTTGCTGCTGTACTTCTCGGCGCGGAAGTCGTCGTGGCACGATTTGCAGGCGCCACCCAGCGAGCCGACCGCGGTCTTGACGGTGTCGACATTGCCGGTCTTGACGGCGGCCTCGAGCTTCTCGGCCTCGGCCATCATCTTGTTGGCCAGGTCCTTGACCTTGGCCTGGTCCTTCCAGATCTCGGGCTTGGCGCGCGTGGGCAGGCCCTTGTCGGTGCCGTCGGCAAAGGCGACCCAGGGCAGCTTGGACATCATCGCCACGACGGCGGCGTTGTCGGCAGCGACCTTGGCGTCGAACGGCACGCGGCCCTGCGCCATCGCGCCGACGCGCCCGAGGTGGTTGGCCATCACCGTCATCACGCTCTGCCGGTACTTGATGGCGTCCTCGGGCTTCTGAAACTGCGCGGCGGCGCTCAGGCTGGTCAGCGCGGCACCAGCGGCAATGGCGGTTACGACGAGACGATTCATGCATTTCCTCCAGCGAGCGTTTCGGTTGAAGATCGGGCCCGAGTGCCCCGTGGGCGCGGCGGACGGCGAGTGTACGTGCC
>DATIFD010000638.1:0-13868 GCA_035455385.1 Burkholderiaceae bacterium | reverse complement strand
ACCGTCGCCAGTTCCTTCTGGTCCGTCACCGCCACCAACCTGCCATCGGCGCTCTGAAGGGCGATGCCGCAGTACTTCGCAATCGCAGCGACCGCACCCTCGTCGACCTCGGCCGTGTATTTCTTGACGTCCGCGACAAAGTCACTCATTGAAGTCTCCCGTGCACAGACTCAGGCGAGCTCGGGCGAGCACCAGACGATGCAGACGCTGCCCACCTGCTGGCCTCACGAGCCTAGGCGCCTACGCCCTACCCGACTTGATCGTGCTCAATGCGTCGCATGGAGGCCCGTCGCGCGGTCGGCCTATCCGGACGCTGGACCGCTCGCGCGGCCCACCGTCTGCGTCAGCAGCAGTTGCTGGTCGGTGCCGAGGTTCATCGCCTGCGACAACGCGTGGCGGTCGAACCACGCGCGCACCACGGTGGCGAGCCCGGCCGATGCACAGTACAAGTAGACGTTCTGTGCCATCGCGCCGGCGGCCGTGTGGGCGTATGCCTCACGCTGCGCGGCAGGCACGAGCTTCATCTGCGTGTGGTCGGCCACGTAGATCAGATCCAGCGCCGCATCGTCGACGAAATCCTGGTAGCCGGTGACACGGCGCGCGTCGCTGGCCGAGGTCAGCCGCAGCACGTGCGCCTTCGGGTCGTAGAGGTAGAGACCGTCCGGCAACGCGGCATAGAGCTGGACTTCCTGTGCGTTCATCGCGCTGGGCGCCGTGCGCCCGCCCAGCTCGGCCCGGTTGATGCCTGCCGCGGCCCACAGCACGTTCGACAAGTCGAGGTCGCTCAGCGGCTCCGGCGAGAAGTCGCGCTGCGACTGGCGGTGCCACAGCGCCCGCATCAGTGGCAGGCCGCCGTCTCGCGCGGGGGGCGGCAGCGCCCGCGTCGCGGCGGCCGCGCCGACGGCCGGCCGCGGCTTGACCTGGCCCATCAGGCCCAGCGCGAGCTTGGTCAAGGTGTTCATGGCAGGCTCCTTCCGAGCCTGTATACCGCGGCTTGCCGCGCGCGACCATGACGCGGCTCAGCCTTGCTGCCGCCGAGGCGAGCGGCCTGCGCCGCCGGCAGCCGCTACCAGCTGCGCACGCGACCCGTGTCGAAGTGGACGAACTGCTCGCGCGGGTAGTAGCCGACGCCGCCGCAGCGCAGCGACAGCGCAGCGTCGCGCAGGTCGGCCAGCGGCGTGCCGGGCAGGCGCACGTCGACCGCTCGACCTTGCAGGTGCAGGCTGTTGGGGGCGACGCCGCCGCCGCGCGTTGCGCGCAGGCGCGCGTTGGTGGCCGGGCAGCGGTAGCCGGAGATCACCTCGAAGGTGGCGCTGCCGCCGAGCCGGCGCTGCACCTGGTGCAACTGGTCGAACACCTGCGGGTCGATGGTTCCGACCTCGCCGCTGTAGTGGTCGCGCAGGAAGCGGTTCAGCGCCGCCATCGCAGCGGGCACGTACTGTTCGCCGACCGCGTACACGAGGTCGATGCGCTCGCCCGTGTGGGTGTGAAACAGGGCCAGCGAACGCGCGCCGCCCAGCCCGGCGCGCACCGAAGGCGCCCAGACGGCAGCCGCACCGAGCGCCGCCACGCGGGCCGAACGGTGGAACAAAAGGCGGCGGGTGCGATCGATCGGGTCGGTCATGTCGGTATCCGGTTCACGCGCTGCCGCGCCTGCTCGGTCTGACGCAACGCGGCGTCGAGCAGCCGGTCCTGCCCGTAGATGTCGTCGAAGAAGAAGATGCGACCGTCCTTCACGAGCGCCGTGCCATAGGCGATCAGCACGCGCGTCGGTGCGTTCAGGCGAAGCGTAGCCGATACCCCGGCCGCCATCGCCTCCTGGATGCGCGATTCGGTCCACTGCGGCATGCCTTGCAGCACGAACTTCGCGAGATCGACCGGCTGCTCGACCCGGATGCAGCCGTGGCTGAAGTCGCGCCGGCTGCGAGCGAACAGCCGCGTCGCCGGGGTGTCGTGCAGGTAGATCTGCTCGTTGTTCGGGAACACGAACTTGATGTCACCCAGCGGATTGCGCGGACCAGGCCGCTGGCGAATGCGCTGGCGGCCCGCCAGCACCGCGTCGAGCCCCGAGGCCGTCAGGTCCGCTTCGACGCGGCCGTCGGACGCCACGAACTCGAAGCCCTCGTGCGTCCAGGCTGTGGGGCTGCGCCGCAGCAGCGGCACCACCTCGGCCCGCGCGATCGACTGCGGCACGTTCCAGTACGGGCTGAACTCGATGAAGCGCAGGTCGGCATCGAACAGCGGCGTGTGCATGTCCATCGCCTTGCCGACGATCACCTTCATCGTCAGCTGCACGCTGATGCGGCCGTCGTGCACCTCGTAGGCACGCAGCACGAACTCCGGGATGTTGATGACGATCATGCGCGGCCCGTGCAGCAGCGGCGTCCAGCGCAGCCGTTCGAGCGCCAGCTCGATCTGCCGCAGGCGCACGGCCGGGCTCACCTGCAGTTGGTGCAGCGTCGCGGCGCCGATCACGCCGTCGTCGGACAGGCCGTGGCGCCGCTGGAACGACTTGACCGCGTCGACGATCGGACCCTGGTAGACCGACGCGACGGCCACGTCCGATGCGCCCACGTCGCCCAGCGCCTCGAGGCGCCGAGCCAACTGCTCGAGGCCCGCATAGGCATGCCCCGGCTCGACCTTGCCCGGCCGCCCGCGCTCGGGCACCGGCAGCGGCGGCAACGGTGTGCGCCACGCCGGATCGTCGGCCAGCACGCGGTAGCGCGCGAGCGCCTCGCGCAGGCGCTCGTACTGCGGCACGTGCGGCGCCGCCTGCCGCACCGCGTCGGCCAACCGGCCGCTCGCGACCGCGTCGCGGAGCACGGCCGCCGCGTCGAACCGATCGCTCGGCCTGCCGGCGAAGCCTGCCTGGATCTGCTGCGGCACGACGCGTCCGTCGTGCAGATCGCGCAGGTAGCGCAGCATCGCGGCGGTCAGGGCCTTCTCCAGCCGCACGATCGCAGCGTGGTCCGGCGCCGCGCTCGACGCCGCCTGGGTCAATGCGCCGCGCAGTGCGTCGGCACCGTAGTCGCGCGGCTGCAGGCCGTGGCTGGCCGCATCGGACAACATCTCCACGGCCTGCCCTGCCGACGCGCTCGGGCGATCGTTGTCGAACCACAGCAGCGCGTCTTCGGCGTGGCCGACGCCCAGCCCCAGCGCCAGCGCGGCACCCGCCAAGACGCGCCACAACGCGTGCGCTGTCCGCATGAGTCGATTGTCGATCAGTTGATCACGCGGCACTCACGCCCGCGCGCACAGCGGCCGGCCGGTCAGCGCGACCGCAGGTTGCGATCGAACAGGCTGAACAACCGCTCCCAGTGTCGCTCGGCCGACGGCTTGTGGTAGCAGTGTCGCTGCGGAAACGCGAAGCCGTGCTCCGCGCCGGGGTACCACTCGATGCGGTGCTTCACGCCGGCATCCTGCAGCGCAGCCTGCAGTTGCGCCACCTGCTCCTTCGATGCCCAGCGGTCGATCTCGGCGCAGGCGAAATAGCTTTCGCACTTCAGCTTGTTCACCAGCTTGTGCGGAGAGGTCGGCTTGTCGTTGACCATGTTGGCGCCGTAGATCGACGCGATGCAGCGAAAGCGCTCGGGGAACGCACCGCCGGCCCAGACGACGAACGGCCCGCTCATGCAGTAGCCCACCGCACCGATGTGCCGTGCGTCGGCCTGCGGCTGCGCGTCGACGTATTGCAGCATCGCGCGCGTGTCGCATTCGGTGGTCTTGTAGCCCAGCGATTGCATGTGCTCGAACATCACCGCCATCTCGGGCTCGGTGCGCTCCTTCAGCACGTAGTCGCGCGTGCGCCGATAGTACAGGTTGGGCAGCACGACGAAGTAGCCGACGCTGGCGATGCGCCGCGCCATGTCGTGCAGTTCCTCGCGCTTGCCCGGTGCGTCCATGTAGAACAGCACCACCGGAAACGGCCCGCCCTCCTCTGGGTGGATGACGAAGGTGTTCATCGCGCCGTCGGCGGTGGCGATGTCGATGTGGTGCTCGATCATGGGGCGATCTCCTCGGCGGCGTCGTGTGTCGGTCGTGCGTTGCTGCGTCGCCCGGATCAGCGCGCGCCTTGGCGGCTCTTGATCCAGGCCTGGTAGCGTGCCTTGTTGTCCTCATTGGGCGGGTACAGCCCGGGCAATGCGGCGCCTGCGTCCACTTGACCCATGATCCAGCCCTCGAGCTGCTCCTGTTCGACGGCTGCCGCAATTACTTCGTCGAGCATCGCCTGCGGAATCAGCACCGCACCGTCCTGATCGACGCTGATCACGTCGTTGGGGAACACGGCGACGCCGCCGCAGTCGATCGGCTCCTGCCAGCCGACGAAGGTCAACCCGGCCACCGACGGCGGCGCCGCGGTTCCCTGGCACCACACCGGCAAGCCGGTGCCGAGCACGCCGGCGACGTCGCGCACCACGCCGTCGGTCACCAGCGCCGCCACGCCCCGCCGGCGCATGCGCGCCACCAGGATGTCCCCGAAGATGCCGGCGTCGGTGGTGCCCAGCGCGCCGACCACCGCGATGCAGCCGGCCGGCATCGCCTCGATCGCGGCGCGCGTCGAGATCGGGTTGCTCCACGATGCCGGCGTGGCCAGGTCTTCGCGCGCCGGCACGAAGCGAAGCGTGAAGGCGCGGCCGATCAACCGCGGCTGTCCAGGCGCCAGCGGCCGCGTGCCGCGCAGCCAGACGTTGCGAAGGCCGTGCTTGAGCAGCACGGTCGTCAGCGTCGCGGTCGACACGCCCGACAGCGCCTGCACGACGCCGGCGTCAAGAGGAATGGCAGGCACCGACATGGTGGCGCTCCTGAATCGATTCGAAAGCCGACATTGTGCGTTCGGCCGGCGTTGCAGCGCGACGCCGGTCCAGCCACCCGGTTGGCCGGCGTGGCTAGCGGCGCGACGCCAGGATCTTCGCGGCCTCTTTCTTGCCCATGGTCCTGAGCGACGCAATCGCCGGCAGGTGTCGGGCACGTGGCCGTGCCTTGCCGTCTTCCCACTTGTAGACCGACTGCCCGGACGCGCCGAGCAGGATGCCGCAGTCGTGCGCCGACAGGCCGAGGCGCTGGCGGTGCGACTTCAATCCCTTGGCGCTGAAGCGGAACGTGGCCATCTCACCGACGTCGGCCTCGGCGCGAACCGTTGGCTTGCCGCCGCGCTTGCTCAGGCTGCGCAACTGTTGCTCGAGCGATTGCGCGCGGCGTTTCAACGCCGCGATTTGCGAACGGTAGGCGCTGACCGCCTTTTTGAGTTGCAGGGTTTCGGCGCGAATCTCCTTGCGGGCAACGCGCGCGATTTCGCTTTTTAGGATGGAGGCGATGTTCGGCATGGGGCGCATTGTGCCTTGGCCGAGCAATGCACCTGAAACAGGGCCGCGGGGCGTTGCAGTTCTTACGGGGCGCATCGACGCCATGCGCGCGAGCGCTCGTTCTTTGACCGCCCCCCGGCGCCGTGATACGGTTCGGCCCGCGTTGGCGCCGCCAACCCGTGACCGGACGCCCGTGATCACCTCGATTCAGCCCGCGATGCCGCATGCCGCGCCGGCGTACGCCGGCCGACCGGTCGACGCCACCGCGCGCGTGATCGTCACGGTCGATACGGTCGGCTATCGAGTGCCCAGCGCGGTGTTCGTCGGGCGCGTGCACAGCACCTTTGCACAGGCCTGCAACTTCGACTGTGGCGACACCTTGCTGACGCTGGCGGGCGGCGGCGCCGGTAACGGTCCGACGCTGCTGCGCCTGGCCGCAGCGCCGCGCGATCTGCGCCGCGTGTTCGACGTCGGCGAGCCGGTGCGTGGCGGAGCGGGCGCGTTGCACAGTGCCCGTGCCGAGGTCCGCTGGCCGCATGCCCGCATGTGGCGGCCTGCGCACCGGACGGTGCGCCTGGCGCAGGCCCGG
This sequence comes from Burkholderiaceae bacterium, assembly GCA_035455385.1. GTDB lineage: Bacteria > Pseudomonadota > Gammaproteobacteria > Burkholderiales > Burkholderiaceae_C > JAEUPI01. The sequence continues at coordinate 7,976 of DATIFD010000638.1, read as the reverse complement.
ATCGACGACCACCTCGGTTGCGCCGCCGCTCACCTGGCCCGGTTGCGCGCGCAGCGGTCGAGCGTGGTCGAGCATGCGGCCGCCGCGACGGTGACCGCGCTGCTCGCGGCCTGCCGGCAAAGCGACGGCCGCCGCGCCGCGGCGCACGCCGCGCGCCTCGTCGGCTGGGGCGAGGGCCTGACGCCGGCCGGCGACGACTTCCTGGTCGGCCTGTGCGCCGGCCTCGACGCGCAGATCGACGGCAACCTCGCGCGACGCGCGTGCCGTGACGCGATCGGCTCCGCGATGGTCGCGTCGACCCCGCGCACGACGACCATCTCTGCCCACTACCTGCGGCTGGCCGCGGCCGGCCACTTTCAGGAGCGCCTGCTCGCCGCGCGCGATGCATTGTTGAGCAGCGAGTCGCCGCAGCAGTGCGACGAGGCCTTGCGGGCGGCCTGCGCCGTCGGTGCGACGTCGGGCGCCGACAGCGTTGCGGGGCTGTTGGCCGGGCTCACGGTGTGGCCCGCTGCAGGCGCCTGCGACGGGGCGGCCTGACCGATGGCCGGCACGCGCTTTCGCGTCTTCGCGAATCTGTACAAGGATTCGGTCACGCTGATGCAGCTGGCGCAGAAGCTGCGCGAGCGCGACGGCATCGAGCAGGCATCGTGCCTGATGGCCACGCCGGCCAACTTGGCGCAGCTCGAGCAGGCCGAGCTGTCGGTCGACGCGGCCGCATCGCCCAACGACCTGCTCGTCGTGGTACGCGGCGTTGCCGACGCCTGCGAGGCCGCGCTCGGCGCGGCCGACGCCCTGCTGAAGGACAGCGGCTCCGCCGACAGCGGCGGCCAGGCGGCGTTCACGTTGCCGCTGACGAGCCTCGCGCTCGGGGTCGCGCAGGCCGACGGTGCCGACCTGGCGCTGATCTCGGTGCCCGGCGACTATGCCGCCGCTGAGGCGATGAAGGCGCTGGCGCTCGGCCTGCACGTGATGCTGTTCTCCGACAACGTGCCGCTGGCCGAGGAGCGCGCCGTCAAGCACGTGGCGCGCGACAAGGGCCTGCTGGTGATGGGCCCCGACTGCGGTACCGCGATCGTCAACGGCGTGCCGCTGGGCTTCGCCAACGTCGTGCGGCGCGGCGACATCGGGCTCGTGGCCGCGTCGGGCACCGGGCTGCAGGAGGTGACCTGCCGCATCCATCATCTCGGCAGCGGCGTTTCGCAGGCGCTGGGCACCGGCGGCCGCGACCTGAAAGAGGAGATCGGCGGCATCACGATGCTGCAGGGCCTGCAGGCGCTGGCCGCCGATGCGGCGACGCGCGTGATCGTGCTGATCTCCAAGCCTCCGGCACCGGACATCGCGCGGCGCATCGAGGCTGCCGCAGCGCAGGCAGGCAAGCCGGTGGTCGTGCACTTCCTCGGTGCCGCACCGCGGGCGATGCCCACGCCGCTGGTGGCCGCCACGTCGTTGCGACAGGCGGCCGACCTGGCAGTGGCGCTGGCGCGCGGCGACGCCGCGCGTGGCACCGCCGTCGAACCCCCTGCGGCCGCGCTGGCGACGGTCGACGAGCGCTGCGCCGCGATGGCGCCCACGCAGCACGCGGTGCGCGCGCTGTTCACCGGCGGCACCTTCTGCTACGAGGCGCAGCTCGCGTTCAATGCGCGCGGGTTGCCGTGCCGGTCGAACGCGCCCACCCATGTTTCATTGCCGTTCGACGGTCGCTTCGATGGCCACGTGATGCTCGACCTCGGCGACGACGACTATACGCGCGGCCGGCCGCACCCGATGATCGACCCGTCGGTGCGCGACGCGATGGTGCGCGCGCAAGGAGCCGACGCGAACACCGCGGCAATCCTGTTCGACGTCGTGCTCGGCTACGGCGCGCACGCCGACCCGGCGCAGAGCCTGGCCGCCGCGCTGTCCGATGCGCAGGCGCAGGCACGCACCCAGGGACGCACGCTGGCGCTGATCGGTCACGTCTGCGGCACCGAGGGCGACCCGCAGGACCGCGCCGCGCAGATGTGCACGCTGCGTGAGGTTGGCGCAGTCCTGGTCGACAGCAACATCGAGGCCGCGCTGCTGGCTGCGCATTGCGCGCAGCGCTGCACGACGCGGCGCGCGCGGGGTTGACGCCGTGGCATCCCCCAACCTGTTCAAGGATTCACTGACCGTCGTCAACGTCGGCCTGCAGGGCTTTGCCGACAACGTCGTCGCCGCGGGCGGCCGCTGCATCGCGCTGCAGTGGCAGCCGCCGGCGCAGGGCGACCGCGAGGGCGGATGGGCGCTGGCGCAGTTGCTGAACCATCCGCGGGTCGAGCAGGCCAACGCGGTGGCGATGGCGCGCTTCCTCGAGGCACAGCCGGTGCTTGTCGACATCACGGCCGCGCGCGATGCGCTGCCCGCGATGCGCGATGGGTGCAGGCTGGTGCTGCACGCCGGGCCACCGATCGCCTGGAGCTCGATGTGCGGGCCGATGCGCGGCGCCGTGCTCGGTGCGGTGGTGCTCGAGGGTTGGGCCGACACGGTCGCCGCGGCGCAGAGCCTGGTCGATCGCGGCGCGGTGGCGCTCGAGCCCTGCCACCACCACGGCGCGGTCGGTCCGATGGCCGGCATCATCAGCCCGTCGATGCCGCTTTTCGTGATCGAGAACCGCGCCAACGGCCTGCGCAGCCACAGCAACTTCAACGAGGGTCTCGGCAAGGTGCTGCGCTTCGGTGCCAACGGCCCCGAGGTGATCGAGCGGCTGCGCACGATGGCGCGCGTGGTGGCGCCGACGCTGCGCGCCGCGCTCGCCAAGGGCGGGCCGATCGAGCTGAAACCGCTGATGTCGCAGGCGCTCAACATGGGCGACGAGGTGCACAACCGTAACGCCGCGGCCACCGCACTGTTCTTCAAGGCAATAGCGCCGGCACTGATGGCGGCCGACGTGTCGCGCGCCGATGCCACCGCGACGCTCGCGTTCGTCGCCGGCAACGACCACTTCTTCCTCAACCTGTCGATGGCCGCGTGCAAGGCGATGTGCGACGCCGCCGCCGGCGTGCCCGGCAGCTCGCTGGTGACCGTGATGGCGCGCAATGGCGTCAACTTCGGCGTGCGCCTGTCGGGCACCAGCGACCGCTGGTTCGAGGCGCCGGCCAATCCGGTCGACGGCCTGTACTTCCCGGGCTATTCGATCGCCGACGCGGCGGCCGACCTCGGCGACTCGGCGATCACCGAGACCGCCGGCGTCGGCGGCTTCGCGATGGCGGCGGCGCCGGCGATCGTCAAGTTCGTCGGTGGCACGCCGACCGACGCGATGCACCACAGCCTGCGCATGCGCGCGATCACGCTCGGCAGCAACCCGTCGTTCACGCTGCCTGCGCTCGACTTCGCCGGCGCGGCCGCCGGCATCGACGCGCGCAAGGTGGTCGACTGCGGCGTGCTGCCGATCATCAACAGCGGCATCGCGCACCGCGAGGCAGGCGTCGGCCAGATCGGCGCCGGCGTCACCACCGCGCCGATGGCGTGCTTCATCGCCGCGGTCAAGGCGCTGGCGCGCGAGGTTGCCCCTGGGGAGAACCGGTCATGAGCAAACCCCTGGCGGTGGTGGCAGTCGGCGGCAACGCGTTGATCCGCGATGCGCAGCACCAGTCGCTGGCCGACCAGTACGACGCGGTGTGTGCCACCGCGACGCACGTGGCGACGATGGTCGCCGCCGGCTGGAACGTGGTGCTCACGCACGGCAACGGGCCGCAGGTGGGCTTCATCCTGCGCCGCTCGGAGATCGCCGAGAGCCAGGTGCCGACCGTGCCGGTGCAGTACGCGGTGGGTGACACGCAGGGCGCCATCGGCTTCATGTTCCAGAACGCGTTGGGCAACGCGATGAAGCGCCGCGGCATGCAGGTGCCGACGGTGACGCTGGTGACGCAAACGCTGGTCGACCGGCGCGACCCGGCGTTCGACAAGCCCGACAAGCCGATCGGCTCGTTTCTCAGCGAGGAGGTGGCCAAGCGCCTGGCCGCCGAACTCGGCTGGACCGTGATGCGCGACGGCGATCGCGGCTGGCGCCGCACGATCGCCTCGCCGCAGCCGGTGCGCGTGGTCGAGGCGCCGATCATCGAGCGCCTGGCGCGCGAAGGCGTGCTGATCATCGCGTGCGGCGGCGGCGGCATCGCGGTGGAGCAACTGCCCGACGGCCAACTGCGCGGGGTCGAGGCGGTGGTCGACAAGGACCGCGCCTCCGCGTTGCTCGCCATCGAGATGAACGCCGACCTGCTGATGATCCCCACCGGGGTCGACCGCGTGGCGATCCGCTTCGGCCAGCCCGACCAGCAGTGGCTCGACACCCTCACCGTCGCGCAGGCGCAGGCCTATGCGGCGCAAGGCCACTTCGGCGCCGGCAGCATGGGCCCGAAGATCGAGGCGCTGGTCAGGTTCGTCACGGCGCGGCCCAACGGTCGCGGCGTCATCACCAACGCCGAGAACATCGACCGCGCGCTGCGCGGCGAGACCGGCACCTGGATCCTCCACTGACCCTCGATCGCGACCCTCATGCCCAACAGCACCCTGCTCGCCGTCAACGGCACGCTGATGCGCGGCCTCGAACTCAACCCCAACATGGTCGCGGCCGGCGCCACCTTCATGCGCGAGGACGAGACCGACGCCTGTTACCGCATCTGGTCGATCGACGACCGCCACCCGGCGATGTTGCGCACGCCGGGCCAGGGCACGCGCGTGGCGCTGGAGATCTGGTCGGTGCCGCTGGTCGGACTGGCCGGCATCCTGCAAAACGAGCCGCCGGGCCTCGCGATCGGCAAGGTCGTCCTGCGCGACGGCTCGATCGTGCTCGGCGTGCTCGGCGAGCCGTTCCTGTGCGAGGGCCAGCGCGAGATCACCGAGCACGGCGGCTGGCGCGCGTACATCGCAGCGCAGCAAGAGAAGTAGCGGCGCCCGCGCCGCAGCGGCGTCGGCACCACGCGACGAAAAGCTCGCACTGAAAGCGTGCGAGGAGCAGAATCGCCCGCGGCTTCGACGGCGGATCGGGAGGCACCGCGGAGGCCGTCGGCGGGCACGCGACTTGCGTCGTGCGCCCCATGCAACAACCAACAACGAGGAGCTGACCATGAGTGCTGGCACCCAACCCGGTGCGGCTCGCCTCTGGGTGGCGGGCGACCTGAATGGCTTCTTCGGGTTGTTCACCAACGTGTTGCTCAACGTCATCGTGCTGACGACGTTGTGCCTGTACGTGGTGAACCTGCCGCCCGACACCGTGTACGGGCGCGTGCTGCCGGCACTGGGCATCGCGCTGCCGCTCGGCAACCTGTTCTACGCCTACCTGGCCTGGCAACTCGCCAAGCAGGAAGGCCGCAGCGACGTCACCGCGATGCCGTACGGCCCGAGCGTGCCGCACATGTTCATCGTCGTGCTGGTGATCATGCTGCCGACCTACCTGGCGACCAAGGACCCGATGCTGGCCTACCAGGCGGGTCTCGCGTGGTGCTTCATCATCGGCGTGATCGTGCTGCTCGGCGCCTTCGTCGGACCGTGGATCCGCAAGGTCACGCCGCGCGCCGCGATGCTCGGCACGCTGGCCGGCATCTCGATCGCCTTCATCTCGATGCGCCCCGCGTTCCAGATGTGGGAGCTGCCGTGGATCGGGCTGGCGTGCTTCGCGATCGTGCTGATCGCGTGGACCGGCAACATTCGCCTCCCCGGCGGCGTGCCGGGCGGCCTGGCCGCGGTGATCGTCGGCGCGATCATCGGCTGGGTCGCGTCGGCCGTCGGCTGGAGCGACTACATGAAGGGCGCCGAGGTCGGCAAGGCGTTCTCGTCCTTCGGCTTGCACCTGCCGTGGTTCTCGGGCGCGGTGTTCGCCGGGCTGGCGGGCATCGGGCCGCTGCTGGCCACCGCGATCCCGCTGGGCATCTACAACTTCACCGAGGCGATGAACAACGTCGAGAGCGCTTCGGCCGCGGGCGACAACTACAACCTGCGCAAGATACTCTTGGCCGACGGCATCGGCGCGATCGTCGGCTCGCTGCTCGGCAGCCCGTTCCCGCCAGCGGTGTACATCGGCCACCCGGGCTGGAAGTCGGTCGGCGGGCGCATCGGCTACTCGCTGGCCACCGGCATCGTGATCGCGCTGGTGTGCTTCCTCGGCCTGACCGCGCTGCTGCTGAACCTGATTCCGCTGGTGGCGATCCTGCCGATCCTGCTTTACATCGGCCTGGTGATCGGCGCGCAGGCGTTCCAGGCCAGCCCGTCGAACCATGCGCCGGCGGTGGTGCTGGCGATCATCCCCAACGTCGCCGAGTGGGCCAAGATCAGCATGGACTCGGCGCTGCAGGCCGGCGGCACCAGCGCCGACAAGGTGGGCTTCGCCGCGCTGGCGCAGGTGGGCGTGGTCTACCAGGGCATGGCCACGCTGGGCAGCGGCTCGGTGCTGGCCGGCATGGTGCTGGGCGCGATGGCCGCGTTCATCATCGACCACAAGCTCAAGCACGCGGCCGTGGCGGCGTTCGCCGGCGCGGTGTTCGCCTACATCGGGCTGATCCACGGGCCGCAGCTCGGCTGGGCGGTGTCGCCGCTGGTGGCGCTGGGCTACGTGATGTTCGGCGCGATCTGCCTCGCGCTCGATCGCTCGCAGGGCAAGCCGGCCGCGGCCTGATCGCAAGCGGGCGCCGCAGTTCGCTGCGGCGCCCTGCACTCACGCGCGCAACGCCGCCAGCGCGCGCTTGGAGTCGGAAACCCAGCCGAAGATGCCGCCCTGCGCCTTGATCATCTCCAGCGCCACGCGCTGGAACTCGGGGAAGTACGAGCCCACGCAATCGGACAGCACCACGCACTCGTAGCCGCGGTCGTTGGCCTCGCGCACCGTGGTGTTGACGCACACCTCGGTGGTGACCCCGCAGACGATCAGCGAGCGGATGCCGCGGTTGTGCAGCACGTGATCGAGGTCGGTGGCGAAGAACGCGCCCTTGCCCGGCTTGTCGATCACCACCTCGCCGGTCTTGGGGTACAGCTGAGGCACGATGTCGTGGCCCTTCTCGCCGCGCACGAGGATGCGCCCCATCGGGCCGGGATCGCCGATGCGCTTGGCGCCGCGCCCGCGCTCGAGCTTGCTCGGCGGGCAATCGGCCAGGTCCGGCGCGTGGCCTTCGCGGGTGTGGATGACCAGCAGGCCCAGCTCGCGCGCCGCGTCGAGCACCTTGCGGCACGGCGCGATGGTGGCCTGCAGCGGCGACACGTCGTTGCCCAGCGCCTCGCCGAAGCCGCCGGGCTCGACGAAGTCGCGCTGCATGTCGATCATCAGCAGCGCGGTGGTCTTGGGATCGAACTCGAACTCGTACGGTTCGGCCTGCATCGCGGTCTTGGCCATGGTGCCCTCGCTGAAGCACGATCTGTGCGCGACATCTTAAGCGCCTGCAACGCCGCCGTCGCCCCTTTCGGCCCCGGCGCGGTGCGCCGGGGCACCACTGCTAAGCTGTGGCGCACCGATCCGAGATGAGCATCGAGACCCCCACCGCCGCCCGCGAGCGCACCGGCGAGCGCATCCTCGTGCTGCGCTACCGCTTCATCGGCGACACGCTGCTCACGGTGCCGTTCCTGCGCAACCTGCGGCGCGCCAAGCCCGACGCCCTGATCGTCTGGGTGGTGGCGCCGGGATCGGCCGACGTCGTGGCCGGCATCCCCTACGTCGACGAGCTGCTGCCGTGGGACCCGGTGACGCGCCACGCCGAAAGCCGCGGCACGCACCGCACCTGGCGCGACAAGCTCGGCTTCATCCGCGACCTGCGCCGCCGCCGCTTCGACCGCGTCTACGTGCTCAAGCGCTCGCTGAGCAGCGCGCTGATCGGGTACCTCAGCGGCGCGCCGCGGCGCATCGGCTTCGCCACCGAAGGGCGCGGCCTGCTGCTGACCACGCGCGTGCCGTACCGGCGCGACCAGCACGAGGTGCAGAACTTCCTCGACGTGCTGCGCGCCGATGGCGTGCCGGTGGTCGACGACCACCTCGAAGC
>DATIFD010000637.1:0-7797 GCA_035455385.1 Burkholderiaceae bacterium | reverse complement strand
GATCGTTTTCAATGCAATGTCCCCTCGTGGGCCGGAAAGCACCCACCCGGCTGCGTCGACAGCGGCACGGGTCGATCGCCTCGGGCCGCCTCCCATCGGTGGGCGCATCGTAGCGGGGAGCCCGCATTCGTGCTGAAGGCGGCGCGCAAACGCCGCCGGTTCGAGGGGCTGCAGCGACCGGGCGCCGCGCAGCGTGGAACTTGGCGCGTCAGGCCGCCACGCCGCGCGTCACCACGAACCCATGGCCGAGACGGGCCGACACCGCCTTCGCGGCCTCGCGCAACACCGCGGCCACGGCGCCGCTCCAGCGCGCATCGAATGCCGCCGATGGTCCGATGGCCGTGATCGCCAGCACCATCGCGCCGCGGTGATCGAACACCGGGGCCGACAGCGCGCTGACCCCGGCGATCACCGCGCCCTCGGAGCGCCCGAGGCCGTGGCGACGCACCTCGTCGAGCTCGGCTTCGAAGACGCGCCACGACGGCAGCGGCGCGGCCTCGCCGTTGCCCAGCGCGGCCGCGCGCCGCTGCGCCTCGTACACCGGGCGCACGGCGTCGGCATCCAGATACGCCGCGAACAGCCGACCCGACGCGGTACCGGCGATCGAGAACACCGTGCCATGCCGCATGTCCACGTGCACCGCCGCCGGCGACGCCTCGCGCAGGACGATGGTCGGTCCGCGCCCGCCCCACACCACCAGTGCCACCGTGTGCCCGGTGCGCGCGGCCAGTTCGGGCAGCAGCGGCGCCGCGATGCGCACCGGATCGGCCTGCTGCAGGCTGATGAGCCCGAGCTGCAGCGCCAGCGGCCCGAGCGCATAGCGGCCGCTCGCGCCGTCCTGCTCGACCAGACCGATGTGGCCGAAGCTCACCAGGTACGGGTGCGCCTTGGCCGCGGTCATGCCGGCATCGGCGGCGAGGTCTTTGAGCGCCATCGCGCGGCCGTGGTGCGCCAGTGCATGCAGCAGCCGCCCGCCGACCTCGACGCTCTGGATGCCGCGCCGGCCCTTGGAGCCCGTCCGCGTGGTTGGGCGCTGATTCGACATAGACAAACGCGTTTGTTATAGTCGCACGAGCTTAACCGACACCTCCGTCGGAACACAACAGCGGAGACCCCTCGATGTCCAAAGCCTTCGCCTCGCAGGCCGACCTCGCAGACAAGAAAGTCACCTTCAGCCAGCTGTCGCCCAACGCCTATGCCTACACCGCCGAGGGCGACCCCAACACCGGCGTGATCGTCGGCGACGACGCGGTGATGGTGATCGACACGCAGGCCACGCCGGTGATGGCGCAAGACGTGATCAAGCACATCCGCAGCGTGACCGACAAGCCGATCAAGTACGTGGTGCTCAGCCACTACCACGCGGTGCGCGTGCTCGGCGCGAGTGCCTACAAGCCCGAGCACATCATCGCCAGCCGCGACACCTACGACCTGATCGTCGAGCGCGGCGAGGCCGACAAGGCCAGCGAGATCGGCCGCTTCCCGCGGCTGTTCCGCGCCGTCGAGAGCGTGCCGGCCGGCATGACCTGGCCGACCATCACGTTCAGCGGGCACATGAGCATCTGGCTCGGCAGGCTCGAGGTGCAGCTGCTGCAGGTGGGCCGCGGCCACACCAAGGGCGACACCATCGCCTGGCTGCCAGAGCAGAAGATCCTGTTCTCGGGCGACCTGGTCGAGTTCGACGCCACGCCGTACGCCGGCGACGCCTACTTCCAGGATTGGCCGACGACGCTCGACCGCCTCGCCGCGATGAAGCCTCGCGCGCTCGTGCCCGGGCGCGGTGCGGCGCTGACGACGCCCGAGCAGGTGAGCGCCGGGCTCAAAGGCACGCGCGACTTCATCGCCGACGTGTGGTCGAGCGTGAGCGCGGGCGTGGCCGCGGGCAAGGATCTGAACGCGGTCTACAAGGACACGTTGGCGAAGCTCAGGCCCAAGTACGGCCACTGGGTAATCTTCGACCATTGCATGCCTTTCGATGTGACGCGCTGCTACGACGAGGCTACGAAGTACCCCGACCCCCGCATCTGGACCGCCGAGCGCGACCGCCAGATGTGGGCCGCGCTCGAATCCTGAACGCTTGCTGGAGCCCGACATGGCCGTGCAACGCATCCACCACGTCGCCTACCGCTGCCGCGACGCCAAAGAAACCGTGCAGTGGTACCGCGACAACCTGGGCATGGACTTCGTGCTCGCGATCGCCGAGGACCGCGTGCCCTCCACGCACGAGGACGACCCGTACATGCACGTATTCCTCGACGCCGGCGGCGGCAACGTGCTCGCCTTCTTCGAGCTGCCGAACTCGCCGCCGATGGGCCGCGACGGCAACACGCCCGAATGGGTGCAGCACATCGCGTTCAAGGTCGGCTCGGTCGACGAGCTCAAGGCCACCAAGGCCCGCCTCGAGGCCAGCGGCATTCCGGTGGTGGGCATCACCGACCACACGATCTTCCAGTCGATCTACTTCTTCGACCCCAACGGCCACCGCGTCGAGCTCGCCGCCGACACCGCGACCGCGGAGATGAGCGCCAAGCTCGACGACGTGAAGTGGGCGATGCTCGACGAATGGTCGCGCACCAAGCGCGCGCCGCGCCACGCCGCATGGATGCACGAGAAGGAACTCGCCGGCACCAGCGGCTGGTAGGCGGGCGATGCACAGCACCTACACCTACCCGCACTACGCCTACCGCCGTCCGGCCGAGCTCGATCAACCGCAACAGACACCACGACATCCGGTGATCGTCGTCGGCGCCGGCCCGGTGGGGCTGGCCGCGGCGATCGACCTGGCGCAGCACGGCGTGCGCGTGCTGCTGCTCGACGAAGACGACACCGTCAGCGTCGGCTCGCGCGGCCTGTGCTACGCCAAGCGCGCGCTGGAGATCCTCGACCGCCTCGGCTGCGGCGACCCGGTGGTCGAGCACGGCGTGAACTGGAGCGTCGGCCGCACGTTCTACGGCGAGCGCGAGGTGTTCAACTTCAACCTGCTGCCCGAGGCCGACCACCACCGGCCCGCGATGGTGAACCTGCAGCAGTACTACCTCGAGCAGTTCCTCGTCGAGCGGGCGATGGCACTGCCCGATATCGACCTGCGCTGGAAGAGCAAGGTGGTGGCGGTCGCGCCCGGCGCCGACGGCGCGCGCGTCGAGGTCGAGACCGCCGACGGCCGCTACGCGCTGCACGCCGACTGGCTGATCGTCGCCGACGGCGCGCGCAGCCCGATCCGCCGCATGCTCGGCCTCGACGTCGAAGGCAAGGTGTTCCAGGATCGGTTCCTGATCGCCGACGTGGTGATGAAGGCCGACTTCCCGACCGAGCGCTGGTTCTGGTTCGACCCGCCGTTCCACCGCGGCCAGAGCGTGCTGCTACACAAGCAGGCCGCCGGCGTCTGGCGCATCGATTTCCAGCTCGGCTGGGAAGCCGACCCCGACGAGGAGAAGAAGCCCGAGCGCGTGATCCCGCGCATCAAAGCGATGCTCGGCCCGGCGCATCCGTTCGAACTCGAGTGGGTCAGCGTCTACACCTTCCAGTGCCGGCGCATGCAGCGCTTCCGCCACGGCCGCGTGCTGTTCGTCGGCGACGCCGCGCACCAGGTGTCGCCGTTCGGCGCTCGCGGCGCCAACTCGGGCATCCAGGACACCGACAACCTGGTGTGGAAGCTCAAGCTCGTGCTCGACCGCAAGGCCCCAGACTCCCTGCTCGACACCTACAGCGACGAGCGCGTCGCCGCGGCCGACGAGAACATCCTGAACTCCACGCGCTCCACCGACTTCATCACGCCCAAGAGCCAGGCCTCGCGCGACCTGCGCAACGCGGTGTTGACGCTGGCGCGCGACCATCCGTTCGCGCGCGCGCTGGTCAACTCCGGGCGGCTGTCGGTGCCTGCGCACCTGACCGGCTCGGTGCTCAACACCCCCGATGCCGACGCCTTCGACGGCACCATGCACCCGGGCGCGCCGATCGCCGACGCGCCGGTGCGCCACCACGGGCACGACGGCTGGCTGCTGCCGCACACCGGTGACCGCTTCGTGCTGATGCTGTTCGAGCCCGACGCGCACGCGCTCGACACGGCCACGCTGCAGGCGCTGCGCGCGCTGGCCGACGCGCCGATTCCGGTGCACACGCTGCTCGTCACCGAGCGCGACGGCGATGCGCCGCCCGGGTTGACGCGGGTGACCGACTCGCGCGGCGTGGTGGCCCGTCGCTTCGACGCCCGAGCTGGCACGGCCTACCTGCTGCGGCCCGACCAGCACGTGAGCGCGCGCTGGCGCCGCTTCGACGCCGCCGCGGTGCGCGCCGCGGTCGCGCGCGCAACCTGCAACGCCTGAGATCCTTCCAGCCTGCCTTCCAGCGAGATCGTATGGCCCACCTGAACACGCAGCCCAACTTCGGCACCCCGGGCGAGCGGGCGCTGCACGCCTTCACGCCGGGCGACGACTTCTACGAGGCGCTGATCGACGCGCACCGCGGCCTCAGCGACGACACGAGCCGCCTGCTCAACGCGCGGCTGGTGCTGCTGCTGGCCAATCACGTCGGCGACCTGCGCGTGCTGCGCGAGGCGCTGGCCGCGGCGCGCGCCGATCTCGACGCGCCCGCACCGACGAAAGCCTGACGATGAACGAGTCCCTCGCCTACCAGAGCGGCTTCGGCAACGAGTTCGCCAGCGAAGCCGTCGCCGGCGCGCTGCCGCAGGGCCGCAACAGTCCGCAGCAGGCACCGCACGGCCTGTATGCCGAGCTGCTTTCGGGCACCGCGTTCACCGCGCCGCGCGCGCTGAACCGCCGCACCTGGATGTACCGGCGCCAGCCGTCGGTGGTGAGCGGTGCCTACGCCGCATACGAGCAGCCGCTGTGGACCAGCGGCGCCGCCGGCGGCGTCGACGTGCCGCCCGACCCGCTGCGCTGGCATCCGTTCCCGATTGCCGCGGCGCCGCTCGACTTCGTCGACGGCGTGCGCACGGTCGTGGCCAACGGCGACGTGCAGGCCCAGACTGGCATGGCGGCGCTCGTCTACACGGCCAACCGCTCGATGACCCAGCGCGTGCTCGTCAACGCCGACGGCGAGATGCTGTTCGTGCCGCAGCAGGGGCGTCTGCGCATCGCCACCGAGCTCGGCCGACTCGAGGTCGCCCCCGGCGAGATCGCGGTCGTGCCGCGCGGCATGGCGTGTCGCGTCGAGCTGCCCGACGGCCCGTCGCGCGGTTATGTCTGCGAGAACTACGGCGCCTTCTTCCGCCTGCCCGAGCTGGGACCGATCGGCTCCAACGGCCTGGCCAACGCGCGCGACTTCCAGACGCCGGTGGCGGCGTTCGACGACGACACCGGCCCGATCGAGGTGATCCGCAAGTTCGGCGGCCGGCTCTGGCGCAACAGCCAGACGGCCACGCCGTTCAACGTGGTGGCGTGGCACGGCAACCTGGTGCCGTTCAAGTACGACACGGCGCGCTTCATGGCGATCGGCACCGTGAGCTACGACCACCCGGATCCGTCGATCTTCACCGTGCTGACGTCGCCGTCGGACACCGCGGGCACCGCCAACTGCGACTTCGTGATCTTCCCGCCGCGCTGGATGGTGGCCGAAGACACGTTCCGCCCGCCCTGGTACCACCGCAACGTGATGAGCGAGTTCATGGGGCTGGTCTACGGCCAGTACGACGCCAAACCCGAGGGCTTCAAGCCCGGCGGCGCCAGCCTGCACAACAGCATGGTGCCGCACGGCCCCGACGCCGAGGCGTTCGACAAGGCATCGACCGCGCAGCTGGCGCCGCACAAGCTCGACCAGACGCTGGCGTTCATGTTCGAGAGCCGCTGGCGCTTCGTGCCGACCGCCTTCGCGATGGATGGCGCCGCGCTCGACACCGGCTACGCCAGCTGCTGGAACGGCCTGCGCGACCGGTTCCGCCCGGCCTGAACCGCTACACCTTGAAGGTGCCGACCGCCTGAGCCAGGCGACCGGCCTGGCTCTTCAGCGTCTCCGCCGCCGCGGCCGACTGCTCGACCAGCGCGGCGTTCTGCTGCGTCATCTGGTCCAGCTGCGCCACCGCGCCGTTGACCTGGCCGATGCCCTGCGATTGTTCGCCGGCGGCGATGCTGATCTCGCCGATGATGTCGGACACCTGCTTCACGCTGACCACGATCTCGCTCATCGTCGCGCCCGCGTCGGCAACGAGCTTCGAGCCCGACGCGACGCGGTCGACGCTGTCGGCGATCAGCGTCTTGATCTGTTTGGCAGCCTCCGCGCTGCGCTGGGCGAGGCTGCGCACCTCGGCAGCCACCACCGCGAAGCCCCGGCCCTGTTCGCCGGCGCGCGCCGCCTCGACCGCGGCGTTGAGCGCGAGGATGTTGGTCTGGAACGCGATGCCGTCGATCGTGCCGGTGATGTCGGCGATCTGGCGCGAGCTGGCGTGGATGTCGTCCATCGTCGCCACCACCTGCGACACCACGCTGCCGCCGCGCTGCGCCACCGACGCGGCCGTCGCGGCCAGGTCGTTGGCGTGGCGCGCCGAGTCGGCCGACTGGCGGACCGTGCCCGTCAGTTCCTCCATCGAACCCGCGGTCTGCTGCAGATTCGACGCGGCCAGCTCGGTACGGCCGCTCAGGTCCTGGCTGCCCGCCGCGATCTGGACGCTCGCGGTCGCGATGCTGTCGCTCGAGTGCTTCAGCTCGGCCACCAGCGCGCGCAGGCGCTCGCGCATGTCCGCGAGGGCGGCGATCATCGCGCCCACCTCGTCGTGGCGCGCCGCGGGCATCGCGCTGGCCAGGTCACCCTCGGCCATGCGCCGCATCGACAGCTCCACCTGCCGCAGCGGGAGCAGCATCGAACGTGCGGTCCGCCAGGCCACCAAGCCCAGCAGCAGCAGGCAGACGGCGGCCGTGACCAGGCCGATGATCAGCAGCATCCGGCTGCCGTTCACGGCCGCGCGGTATCGCTGTGCCGCCGATTGCTGCGTGATCGGGATCAGGGCCTGCAGCGGCTTGACCATGCCCTTGTGCATGGCGGGCCAGTCCTCTTCGAGAACGGCGCCGAGCAGGTTCTTGTCCTTGGTGGCGTAGCCCTTCTCGAGCCTGGCCATCGTGGTCTCGACGAGGCCCCAGCCCTGCTCGAGCTGCTTGAACGCCTCGGCCGCGTCGCCGTCCACGTACAGCTGGGCACCGCGCGGCTCGAACTGCGCCCACAACCCGGCGTTCGCCCTGCGCACCTCGTGCAGGTGGTTCAGCGACCCTTGTATCGGCAGTTGATCGAGCAGGACCCCGGCGGCGCGGAAGCGCACCTCGAGCAGCCCGTTCTCCAGCTGCTGCAGGCGCACCAGGGCCTCGATGTCCTGGTCGTACAGCCGCGTCAGCGCGCGCTGGTTGACCTGGTTGGAGCCGACGGCCAACGCCGCGAGGGCGCAGACGCCGAGCAGCGCCAGGCCGGCCAGCAGGGCCAGCCGGCCTTTCATCGTCAATTTCGGCCTCAAGCTCGGCATCCCTCACCCCGCGCGTCGGACGGCCGCGAATCACTGCGTCGGCAGGCCCTTGCTGTTCCACTCCGGGAAGCCGCCGCGGAACCAATAGACCTTGCTGTAGCCGGCCTTGACCGCCACCGTCGACGCTTTGTAGCTCTTCCAGCACTCGCCCGAGTTGCAGAAAAAGACGATCGGGGCGCTCTTTTCCTGCGGCAGCTTGCTCAGGTCGAACTGGTCCACCGCGGCGTCGAAGCCCACCTCCTTGGCGCTCTTCTCCTTGTAGGGCACGCTCTTGGCGCCCTTGATGGTCTTCTCGGCGTACTCGGCAGCCACCCGGGTGTCGATCACCGGCACGC
>DATIFD010000636.1:0-3018 GCA_035455385.1 Burkholderiaceae bacterium | reverse complement strand
GCCGGGCGTGAAGCCCCCAATGCTCGAGACGGTTGATCTGACGATCCGGTTCGGCGGCCACGTGGCCGTCGACCGCGTGTCGTGCCGCTTCGAGCCGGGAACGCTGACGTCGATCGTCGGCCCCAACGGCGCGGGCAAGACGACCTACTTCAACCTCGTCAGCGGCCAGCTGCCGGCCAGCGAGGGCCGCGTGCTGCTCGACGGCGAGGACATCACGGCGCTGCCGGCGCCGCTGCGCACGCGCCGGGGGCTGGGGCGCGCGTTCCAGCTGACGCAGCTGTTCCCGAACCTGACGGTGCTGGAGAACGTGCGCCTGGCGGTGCAGGCTCGCCACGGTGGCGGGCTCGAGCTGCTGAAGGTGTGGTTGGATCGGCGCGCGTGGATCGACGAGGCGCGCGAGCTGTTGCAGCGGGTGCAGCTCGGCGACAAGCTCGATGCGCACGCGGCCGCACTGCCGCACGGCGATCAGCGCAAGCTCGAGGTCGCGCTGCTGATGGCGCTCGACCCGAAGGTGTACATGTTCGACGAGCCCACCGCGGGCATGAGCGTCGACGACGTGCCGGTGATCCTCGACCTGATCCGTGCGCTGAAGGCGCGCAACGACCGCACGATCCTGCTGGTCGAGCACAAGATGGACGTGGTGCGCGAGCTGTCCGACCGCATCGTCGTGCTGCACAACGGCCAGCTCGTGGCCGACGGCGAGCCCGCGGCGGTGATCGCATCACCTGTCGTACAGCAGGCCTACCTCGGCATGGCCGCCGACGAGGAGCCGGCGTGAGCGCTGCGGTGCTCCAGCTTGCCGGCGTGCACACGCACATCGGCGCGTACCACATCCTGCACGGCGTCGACCTCGTCGTGCCCGAGGGAGAAGTCACGGTGCTGCTGGGCCGCAACGGCGCCGGCAAGACGACGACGCTGCGCACGATCATGGGGTTGTACGGCGCCAGCCGCGGCACGATCACGTTCCGCGACGCGGCGATCCAGGGGCGGCCGACGCCCGAGATCGCACAGCGCGGCATCGCCTACGTGCCCGAGAGCATGGGCATCTTCAGCGACCTCACGGTGCAGGAGAACATGGTGCTGGCCGCGCGCGGCGCACGCCACGCCGCCGAGCTCGATCGCTCGCGGCTCGACTGGATCTTCGGGTTCTTCCCGGCGCTGAGGAAGTTCTGGCTCTATCCCGCGGGCAAGCTGAGCGGTGGCCAGAAGCAGATGCTCGCGGTGGCGCGAGCCATCGTCGAGCCGCGCGCGCTGATCCTGATCGACGAGCCGAGCAAGGGCCTGGCGCCGTCGATCGTGCGCAACCTGATCGCGGCGCTGCGCGAGCTGAAGGCGCAGAAGACGACGATCCTGCTGGTCGAGCAGAACTTCCAGATGGCCCGCGCGCTGGGCGACACCGTGGCGGTGATGGACGACGGCCACATCGTGCACAGCGGGCGCATGGCCGACCTGGCGGGCGACGAGGTGCTGCAGCAGCGGCTGCTGGGATTGTCGCTGGGGGCGCATCAATGACGATCACCGCTCGGGTGCTGTGCAGGCGATCGCTCCCCCTCGGGGTGACGACGCGCCGCATCGAGGGGGCCGCATGACCACGGCGACAGCGACCGCGGGCGAGGCGATTCCGAAGTCCAGCTTCGACTGGAAGCCGATCGCGCTGTTGCTGGCGCTGATGGCTGCGGCGTTGCCGGCGCTCGGCAGCGGCAGCACCTGGCTCACGCTGACCTTCGCCGGCCTGGCGATGGGGCTGATCGTCTTCGTCATCGCCTCCGGCCTGACGCTGGTGTTCGGGCTGATGGACGTGCTGAACTTCGGCCACGGCGTGTTCATCGCACTCGGCGCGTTCGTCGCCACCAGCGTGCTGGGCGCCACCGCCGGCTGGAACGGCTTCGCCGCGGTGTTCGTCACGATGCTGGTCGCGATGGCCGTCGCCGGCGCGGTCGGCTGGGCCTTCGAGCGCGTGATCGTGCGTCCGGTCTACGGCCTGCACCTGAAGCAGATCCTGATCACGATGGGCGGAATGATCGTCGGCGAGGAGGTCATCAAGGTGATCTGGGGGCCGCTGCCGATCGCGCTGCCGCTGCCCGAGGCGCTGCGCGGCGCGTTCCTGATCGGCGATGCGGCGATCGAGAAGTACCGCGTGCTCGCCGCCGTGATCGGCCTGGTGGTCTTCGCCGCGGTCGCCTGGACGCTGAACCGCACCAAGATCGGCCTGCTGATCCGCGCCGGCGTGCAGGACCGCGGCATGGTCGAGGCGCTGGGCTATCGCATCCGCCGGCTGTTCGTCGGCGTCTTCGTCGCCGGCTCGGCACTGGCCGGCCTCGGCGGCGTGCTGTGGGGCCTGTATCAGCAGAACGTGACGCCGCAGATCGGCGCGCAGGTCAACGTGTTGATCTTCATCGTCATCATCATCGGCGGGCTGGGTAGCACCTTCGGCTGCTTCGTCGGCGCGCTGCTGGTGGGCCTGATCGCCAACTACACCGGCTTTCTCGCACCGAAGGTGGCGCTGTTCTCGAACATCGCGCTGATGGTGGCGGTGCTGCTGTGGCGGCCGCAGGGCCTTTATCCGGTGGCGAACAGATGAGGCCTTTCATCGCAACTCGATCGCACACACTGCGTCGCTCTGATCGGCGCGGCGGGCGGTGCCCGGCGGGGGCTCCTACTGTGGCGGTCGGCCTTGCAGGCCGACTCCGCTGCGATGCTCGCAGCGCGCTCGCGCCGCGAAACTCGCTTCACTCCCTTCGTTCGTTGCGCTCGGACAATCGCGGCGAGTCAGAGGTGGAAGCACGCGCTGCGCGCGTGCCGAGCGCGCTGCTCCGCTTCTCGCCGCCCCACAAGTCGCCCCCACCGGGCACCGCCCACCGCGCTGACACGCTCGTGGTGTGCGTCGACGCATGCCACGGTGGTGCCGGCAAAGCCGGGGGCGGGTGTGCGCCGGCAGCGACATATGCGGCGCCGAGCAGCGCAGAGCGCATGGCCGCGCGCCCAACGGGCGCGCTTCGTCTTCTGACTCGCCGAGAC
>DATIFD010000635.1:0-5194 GCA_035455385.1 Burkholderiaceae bacterium | reverse complement strand
CCGCCTTCAGCACCTTGTCGAGCGCGGCGTGGTAGTTGCCGGAGTCGAGCGTCCAACCGAAGCCGGTGGTGTACGGGAACGCTTCAGCCTTGACGAAATTTCGGCGCCGGATCTCGGCCTTGTCGACGCCGACCTTCTGCGCCAGCACGTCCATCATCCGCTCGATCAGGTAGATCGCCTCGGTCACGCGCAGCGAGCAGCGGTAGGCCACGCCGCCCGGCGCCTTGTTGGTGAACACGGCGTCGACCCGGCAATAGGTGTTCGGGATCGCGTACGAGCCGGTGCAGATCGAAAACGGCCCGGCCGGCAGCTTGGTGGCCGAGACGTGCGAGTTGAACGCGCCGTGGTCGGCCAGCGCGCTGAAGCGCAGGCCCTTGATGCGGCCGTCCTTGTCGGCGGCGAGCTCGCCCGTGCAGTGGTAGTCGCGCGCGAAGCCGGTGGTGGAGATGTTGTCGATGCGCGATTCGATCCACTTCACCGGCACGCCGGTGACGATCGACGCCACGGTGGCGACCACGTAGCCGGGATAGATCGGCACCTTGTTGCCGAAGCCGCCGCCGATGTCACCACCGACGACGCGGATCTTGCTCTCGGCGATGCCCGACAGCATCGCCAGCACGGTGCGAAACAGGTGCGGGATCTGCGTCGTCACGTACACCGTGAGGTTGCCGGTCGGCTTGCTGAACGTGGCCACGCAGCCGCAGGTCTCGAGCGGGCACGGGTGCACCCGTGGATTCAGGATCTCTTCCTTCACCGTGATCTCGGCACTCTTGAACGCCGCGTCGGCGGCCGCCTTGTTGCCGGCCTCCCAGGTGAAGATGTGATTGGGGTGCGTGCGCGGGCCGTGCGTGAGGTCCTTCTTGTCGACGATGTCCTCGCGCAGGATCGGCGCGTCGGGCAGCAGCGCCTTCCTGGGATCGACGATCGCCGGCAGCTCGTCGTAGTCGACCTCGACCAGCGCGGCGCCGTCGTAGGCGGCGGCGCGATCGGTGGCCAGCACCATCGCCACCTCCTGGTACTGGAAGTGCACCTTCTGGTCGGCCAGCACCGCCTGCACGTCGCCGCCGACGGTGGGCATCCAGTGCAGCTTCACCGGCTTCAGGTCGTCGGCGGTCAGCACCGCCGCGACGCCGGGCACGGCCAGCGCCTTGCTCTTGTCGATGCCCTTGATGCGTGCGTGCGCAAACGGGCTGCGGACGATGGCGCCGAACAGCATGCCCGGCAGCTTGATGTCGTCGATGTAGGTGCCCTGGCCACGGACGAACTTGGCGTCCTCCTTGCGCAGCAGCGAGGTGCCGATGCCCTGCAGCTTGTCTTCGCGTTCCTTCAGATCGGATAGGTCGCCCATGCGTGTCTCCTGGTGTTCCGTTCGGGATCAGGCGGTTGCCGCGGCCAGCTTCTTGGCGGCCGACTGCACGGCCTTGACGATGTTCTGATAGCCGGTGCAGCGGCACAGGTTGCCCGCCAGCCCGTAGCGGATCTCCTGCTCGCTCGGGTTCGGGTTCTCCTTCAGCAGGCGATACGCGCGCGTGATCATCCCCGGCGTGCAGTAGCCGCACTGCAGGCCGTGCTCCTCGTGGAACGCCTGCTGCAGCGCGTGCAGGACGCCGCCCTGCTCGAGGCCCTCGACGGTGAGCACGTCGGCACCGTCGCACTGCACCGCCAGCATCGTGCACGACTTGACCGACATGCCGTCGATGTCGACCGTGCACGCACCGCAGTGCGACGTTTCGCAGCCGATGTGTGGCCCGGTGTGGACCAGGCGCTCGCGCAGCGTGTAGATCAGCAGCTCGCGCGGCTCGACGTCGACTGCGACCGGCTTGCCGTTGAGCTTGAACGAGACCTTGTGTGTGGTTGCCATCGTCGTGCTCCTCGTCAGGCCTTGGCTCGCGACAGCGCGGTCTGCAACGCGCGGCGCGTCATCTCGCCGGCCATCGCGGTCTTGTATTCGGGCGTGCCGCGCGGGTCGTTCGTCGGCGCGCAGGCGGCCATCGCCAGCCGCGCCGCCTCGTTCAGGCTGGCGTCGTTGACGGCCTTGCCGAGCAACGCCTGCTCGGCCTGGCGCGCTTTGATCGGCGTGGGCGCGACGTTGGTCAGCGCGATCGACACCGCGCCCACGGTGCCGCCCTTCATCTGCAGCAGCACGGCGGCGGCGGCGGTGGCGAAGTCACCGGTCTTGCGCTTGAGCTTGCTGTAGCACCAGCCGCTGCCCGCGGCCGGCACCGGGATGCGGATCTGCGTCAGGATCTCGTCGTCGGCGCGCTGCGTCGAATAGACGCCGACGAAGAAGCCGTCGGCCTTGACGACGCGCTCGCCCTTGGGACCGGTCAGCACGAACGAGGCGTCGAGCGCCAGCATCAGCGACGGATGGTCGTTGGCCGGGTCGCCGTGGCTGATGTCGCCGCCGATCGTGCCGCGATAGCGCACCTGCGGGTCGGCGATCTGCCCCGCGCCTTCGGCCAGCAGCGGCAGCTTCTCGGCCACCAGCTTCGAGTGCAGCAGTTCGTGCTCGGTGGTCATCGCGCCGATGCGGATCTCGTTGCCGGCCTGGGCGATGCCGCGCAGGTCGGGGATCTTGCCGAGGTCGATCAGTGCGCTCGGGGTGGCGAAGCGCAGCTTCATCATCGGCAGCAGGCTGTGGCCACCGGCCAGCAGCCTGGCGTCGGGTCCGAGGCTGCCGAGCAACTTCACCGCGTCGGCCACCGAGCGCGGCGCGTGGTAGTCGAAACCAGCAGGAATCATGGCGTGCGTCTCCTCTTGGCCCTTGGGATGCGCCCGGGCCTGTCGTGACGATAACCCTAGCCGGAGGTGGCGTGAAGCCGGTTTCTTCGAGCACGAACCGCTGCGCCGCCAACACGAAGCGCGCGCTCGGACGCACGAGCGGCGCCCAGGTCGCATGGTGGCGTGCCGGGGGCGCGCTCACCGCACGGCCGGCAGCCGTCAGCGTTCGGTCGCGGCTTCGGCGATGCCCAGGCGCTCGAGCAACCGCGGCACGCTGGTGCGCGCCACCGGCAGGCTGCGCTCGTCGCCCTGCAGCTTGAGCAACACCTTGCCATCGTCGCGCACGATCTGTTCGGCAAAGTCGAGGTTGGCGACGTAGCTGCGGTGGATGCGCATGAACGAGCCGCCGTCCAGGCGCCCTTCCAGATCGCCGATCGTCAGGTTGCAGAAGCTCGAGCTCTGGCCGGTGTGCACCCAGGTGTAGTGCCCCTCGGCGCGCACGTAGCGCACGCTGGCGGCGTCGACCAGCACGATGCGGTTGGCCGCCACGGTGGGAATCTTCTGCAGCAGGCGTTTGCTGTCGGGGCGAAGCGCCCCGGGCTCCTCGCGCACCACCGCGTCGGTGATGTCGTAGAACACCAGCGTGTAGCCCGAGGTGTCGCCGCGCTCGTCGGACATCTTGGTCACCTTGATCAGCAGCACCCGCTCGGGGATGTTGATGATCATCGTCATCGGCGGCGGGTTGCTCACCGGGCATTCGGCCTGGTCGATCAGGAACCTGACCTTCGACTGCGAGCGCTCGGGATGGAACGACAGCACCATCTTCTGGAACGGCTGCTTGTCCTCCACCGGCAGCACGCGGCGCGCGAAGCTGTTCATCGCGACCACCTTGAGGTCGCAGTCGAGCTGCACCAGCCCGACGTCGCTGCGTTCGAGCAGGTACAACGGGCTGCCGGCAGCCACGCGCGCATCCACGGCGGGAAGTCTCCTTGCGCTCTCTTGCGACCGGCTGATTGAATCACCAATGCGCCGCCGGCGCATCGGGCGCGTCCCGCGCGCCGCCGGCGTCGACGGCGCCGGCGGGCCCCCGGCGACGCGCTAGAGTGCGGCCATGGCGCTGAAGGACGCTCGCGGCAACCTGCTCGGCACCGACTCGGCGGCCGCCCGCGACGCCGTCGAGACAGCGTTGTGGAGGATGATGGCCTTCTACGACCCGCCGCTGCCGGACCTGGATCGCGCCGCCGGGCACGATCCGCACTGGCCGCTGCCGCACATCATGAAGGCGGGCTTCCTGCTCAGCCTGACCGAGCCGTCGCTGCGCGCCGATGCGCGCGCCCACCTCGAGCGCGCCCAGCTGCTGCTGACGGCCGCCCCGGCGCGCGAGCGCGCGCACTGGGAGGCGACGCAGCGCGTGCTCGACGGCCGCTGGCACGACGCCTGCGCGCTGTGGGACGAGTGGCTGCTCGAGCATCCGCGCGACGCGCTGGCGCTGCAGTGGGCCCACCTGTGGGACTTCTACCGCGGCGACGCCGCCAGCCTGCGCGGCCGGCCGGCGCGCGCGCTGCCCGAGTGGGACGACGCCGACCCGCTGTACCCGCACGTGCTGGCGCTGCACGCGTTCGGCCTCGAGGAGTGCAACCTGCAGCAGCAGGCCGAGGAGGTGGGCCGGCGCGCGCTGGCGCTCGACGCTCGCTCGCCGTGGGCGATCCATGCGGTGGCGCACGTGATGGAGATGCAGGGGCGCTTCGACGACGGCGCCGGCTGGCTGCGCCACCACCAGAGCGCATGGGCCGAGGGCAACGGCTACGCCTGCCACCTGTGGTGGCACCTGGCGCTGTTCCGCCTCGAGGGCCTGGACGACGCCGGCGTGCTGCGGCTGGTCGATGCACATCTGGCCGGCGACGCGTTGCAGGTCACGCTGCAGCGCGTCGATGCCGCGGCCATGCTGTGGCGGCTGCACCTGCTGGGCGTCGACGTGCGCGCGCGTTGCGCCGAGCTGGTGGCGCAGTGGGATCTGGCCGACGACAGCGCCGGCTATTACGCGTTCAACGACGTGCACGCGCTGTTGGCAATGCTGGCCGCCGACGACGGCGCGCGCGCCGAGCACTGGGTGGCTCGCTGCGCAGCCCGCGCGCTGGCGGCCGACGATGCGCCGCGCGCCAACCATCTGATGGCGCGCGAGGTCGGCGCGCCGTTGATGCGTGCGCTGCTGGCCTTCGCCCGTGGCGAGGCGCTGGGCGCCGCGCAGGCGTTGTACGCGGTGCGCGGCAAGGCGCAGCGCTTCGGCGGCAGCCACGCACAGCGCGACCTGATCGACCAGACGCTGCTGGCCGCGGCGGCGGGCGACCCTGCGGCGCGCGCCGTCGGCCGCGCGGTGCTCAACGAGCGCCGTATGGCGCGGCCGTTGTCGCCGCTGACGCGCTGCTGGGGCGAGCGGCTGGGCGTGCCGATGGGCTGACTCGCATGGCCGCCG
>DATIFD010000634.1:0-11128 GCA_035455385.1 Burkholderiaceae bacterium | reverse complement strand
GTGGTCAACACGCGCCCGCTGCCCGCGCTGCGCACCTGGCTGGCACGCGCCCGTTGATGCGCGCAGGCGGCTCGATCGATCAGCGCAACGCCAGCCGCCACGATCCCCGCAGCGGCCCGTCGTCGATCGCCTCCAGCGCGGCGCCGCCGCGCACCAGCAGATCGTGCAACCAGCGCCGCGCGGCACCGTCCAGCTCACCCAATCGGAACCGTCGCAGCTGGAACGGCACGATCTGCAGCGCACGCAGAAGACCGTCGCTGCGCGAGATCGTCACCGCGTACAGGCATCCGACGTCCGACCTCAGTTCGCCGCGCGCGGCGATGCCTTCGTAGTCGTTGATCAGGTCGCCGCAGCCGTGCAGCACGAGCCTGCCGTCGTGCAACTCCGGCGGCAGCGGATGGTGCGACGAGTGGCCGTGCACCACGTCGGCAGCGCCGAGTTCGATCAGCCGGTGCGCGAAGCGGCGTTGTGCCGACGGGATCTGCGACACCCAGTTGTCGCCCCAGTGCAGCGACACCACCACCCGGTCGCCCTCTCGCCGGTACGGCTGCACGGCGCGCAGCACGGCCCGTGCCGCCGCGTCGTCGAGGCCGCTGAGCAGCGACACGCCGGGCCGCTTGGGAGTGGCCGCCCAATCGCGCGGCACGCCGCTGCTCGTCGTGGCCCAGGCGAACAGCAGCAGGCGCGCGCCACCGGGCAGCGGCAGCACGGCGGGCGCGCCAGCCTGTTGCGCGTCGAGCCCTGCGCCGGCGATGGCGATGCCCGCGGCCTGCAGGGTGGCCAGCGTCTCGCGCAGGCCGTCGGCGCTCCAGTCCAGCACATGGTTGTTGGCCAGCGTGCAGGCGTCGATCCGCGCCGCGCGCAGGACGCCGACGTGCTGTGGATTCGTCCGGTAGTGGATGCTCTTGCTGAGATCGGGTGACTCGCAGGTCGTGATCGCAGTCTCGAGGTTGACGATGAACGCGTCGGGGGCGAGGTGCGCGATCGCGGCCAGCGCATCGCCCCAGGGATAGTCCAGGCTCACGGGCTGCGCCCAAACGCCGTTGGCCTGTTCGGCCAGGCGCACGTATTCGCGCGCGTCGTTCACCCAGGGCTCGTACAGCCGCGGCGGCAGCGGATGCGGCAGGATCTGGTCGATGCCTCGCCCGAGCATGACGTCCCCGCCCAGCAGCAGCGTGCAGGCGTCGCCCGGCGGTGAATCGACAACCTGGCTCGGCACGCCTCAGTGTGCGGCGCGTCGTGGCCGTTGCGGACTGCGCCCGCTCAAGAAGGCCGCCCGGATCGCCCGCATGATCCGGCGTCGGCCACCCACCGCCGGCCCCGCACGATGCGCCACCTGTTCGATCCCCAGCTCGTCAACGACGTCTTCGGCGACCCCGGCCTCTACGTCGATCTGAGCGACGAACGGCGCGCGCTGCTGTTCGACCTCGGCGACATCGGCGGCCTGCCGCCGCGCAAGCTGCTGCGCGTGTCACACGTGTTCGTCAGCCACACCCACGTCGACCACTTCGCCGGCTTCGACCACCTGCTGCGCGTGCTGCTCGGCCGCAAGCGCGAGATCGTGCTCGGCGGCGGCCCCGGCTTCGTCGCCGGCGTCGAACACAAGCTGCTCGCCTACAGCTGGAACGTGGTGCACCGCTACGAGGTCGAGCTGGTGATCGAGGCGCGGGAGTACGACCCCGCGGGGCTGCAGCGCCGCGCACGGTTCTCGAGCCGCCGCGCGTTCGCGCGCGAGGACGGCCCGTCATCGCCGTGGCGCGACGACGTGCTGCTCGACGAGGTGCTGTTCCGCGTGCGCGGCCGCTTCGTCGACCACGAGATGCCGTGCCTGGCCTTCGCGCTGGAGGAGAAGGCGCGGCCGCGCGTGGCGAAGGACCGGCTGCTTGCGCTGGGCGTCTCCACCGGCGCCTGGCTGCGCGAGCTGAAGCTCGCGGTGCTGTCCGGCGCACCCGCCGACACGCCGATCGAGCTGCGCTGGCGCGACCGCGACGGCGAGCACGCAATGACGCGCCGCATCGCCGAGCTGGCCGACGTCGTGCTCGACATCGCGCCCGGTCGTCGCATCGGCTACGTGACCGACCTGCGCTTCACGCCGGACAACCGGCACGCGCTGTCGCAGCTGCTCGCCGGCGTCGATCAGCTGTTCATCGAGAGCGTGTTCCTCGAGAGCGAGCTCGAGCACGCCCGCCGCAAGAACCACCTCACCGCGCGCCAGGCCGGCCTGATCGCGCGCGAGCTTGGCGCACGCAGCGTGGTGCCGTTCCACTTCTCGCCGCGCTACGAGGAGCGCCCCGAGGCGCTGCGCGCCGAGCTCGACGCGGCCTGGCGCGGCGCATGAAGGTGCCGTTCGGGCGCGCGTGCGGCACCGTGCACGACGGCCCGTCGTCGGCCGCCGTGCTCACGGCGCAGCGCGCCGCCGCGATTCGATCAGTGGAATCACTGAGCCAGCATCCACGGGGGTTTTCATATGGTCGCTGGTGATGCCGACGCAGAAAGGGGCCGCCGCATGGGCGCTTTGAGCAAGGTTGCTGCAGTCACCGGCGGCAGCGCGGGCATCGGCAAGGCGATCTGCGAGTCGCTGCTGGCCGGCGGTTACGAGGTGGTGTCGCTGGCGCGTCGCCGCAGCGCTATCGATCATCCGCGCCTGCACAGCATCGAGGTCGATCTCGCCGACCGCCGTGCGACCGCCGAGGCCGCCCACGAGATGACTCGGCGCTTTGCCGTGACCACCCTGGTTCACAACGCCGGCGTGATCCGCCCGGCGCTTCTGCCCGACGTGAACCTCGACGACCTCGATGCACTGGTCGGACTGCACCTCGGCTGCGCGATCCAGCTGGTGCAGGCCACGCTGCCGACGATGCGACAGCACCGCTTCGGGCGCATCGTGCTGATGAGCTCGCGCGCGGCGCTCGGTGTACCGACGCGCACCAGCTACTCGGCCACCAAGGCCGGCATGGTCGGCATGGCGCGCACCTGGGCGCTGGAGCTGGCCGCCGACGGCATCACGGTCAACGTGGTCGCACCGGGGCCCATCCACACCGACATGTTCTACGACGTGATCCCGGCCGGCAGCGAGCGCGAGCGCCAGCTCGCGGCGTCGATCCCGGTGAAGCGCGTGGGCGAGCCCGACGACGTGGCGCGCGCCGTGTCGTTCTTCGTCGACCCGGCCAACGGCTTCATCACCGGTCAGCTGCTCTACGTCTGCGGTGGCGCGAGCCTCGGCGGCATCGCCCTGTGACGGGCGCGCCCGCCAGGGATCGCCACAACGGCGCGCTACATTGCCGCCCACCACACACCGGCCCAGACATGACCCTGAAGAAGCCCCTGCGCTCACGCCTGATCGTCGAGGGGCTCGACCGCGTGCCGCACCGGGCGTTCCTGCGCGCGGTGGGCCTCGCCGACGAGGACTTCGGCAAGCCGATGGTCGGCATCGTGAGCCAGCACGGCGAGAACACGCCGTGCTCGATGTCGCTGGGGCCGCAGGCCGATGCGGCACGGCTCGGCGTGGCGGCGGGGCAGGGCATTCCGGTGCCGTTCACCACGATCTCGGTGTCCGACGGCGTGTCGATGAACCACAAGGGCATGCGCATGAGCCTGGTGTCGCGCGAGCTGATCGCCGACTCGATCGAGGCCGTGGTGCGCGCGCACTGCTACGACGCGCTGGTCGGCTTTGCCGGCTGCGACAAGACGCTGCCGGGCGTGATGATGGCGATGGTGCGCCTGAACTGCCCGAGCGTGTTCGTCTACGGCGGCGCGATGCTGCCGGGGCGCTGGCGCGACCGCGACGTCACCATCCTCACCGCCTACGAGGGCGTGGGCTCGGTGCTCAACGGCACGATGACCGAGGCCGAACTCGACGAGCTCGGACACGACTGCGCGCCGACGCTCGGCTCGTGCCCGGGGCAGTTCACCGCCAACACGATGGCGATGGTGGCCGAGACGCTCGGCCTCGCGGTCCCCGGCTCGGCGATGATGCCGGCCGCCTACACGCAGCGGCTCGCGCTCGCCCGGCAGGCCGGCCTGCGCGCGACCGAGCTGGTGCGCGACGGCGGTCCGCTGCCGCGCGAACTGGTCACGCGCAAGTCGCTCGAGAACGCCACGGCTGCAGTGGCCGCCAGCGGCGGCTCGACCAATGCCGGCCTGCACCTGCCGGCCATCGCGCACGAGGCGGGCGTGCGCTTCACGCTCGACGACGTGGCCGAGGTGTTCGCCCGCACGCCGCTGATCGCCAACCTGCAGCCCGGCGGCAGGTACCTGGCCGTCGACCTGCACCGGGCCGGCGGCGTCGGCGTGGTGCTCAAGGCCCTGCTCGACGGCGGTCACCTCCATGGCGATGCGTTGACGCTGTCGGGGCGCACGCTGGCGCAGGAGCTGGCCGCCGTGCGCGCGCCCGATGGCGACGTGGTGCGCCGGGCGACCGATGCGCTGTCGCCCAGCGGCGGCGTGGTGGTGTTGAAAGGCAATCTCGCGCCGGATGGCGCGCTGATCAAGGTGGCCGGGCTTCGCAGCGCGGTGTTCGAAGGTCCGGCGCGCGTGTTCGAGTCGGAGGAAGAGGCCTTTGCCGCGGTGACGCAGCGCGCGTACGCGGCGGGCGACGTGCTCGTGATCCGCAACGAAGGTCCGCAAGGCGGCCCCGGCATGCGCGAGATGCTCGGCGTGACCGCGCTGGTCTACGGCCAGGGCATGGGCGAACAGGTCGCGCTGATCACCGACGGCCGCTTCTCCGGCGCCACGCGCGGCCTGATGGTCGGCTACATCGGCCCCGAGGCGGCGCGCGGCGGCCCGATCGCGCTGGTGCGCGACGGCGACCGCATCCGCATCGACGGCGTGGCCCGCACGCTGTCCTGGCAGGTCGACGATGCCGAGCTGGCGCGCCGGCGCGCGGCCTGGCGTCCGCGCGATGCCGAACGGCTGGCCGGCGTGCTCGAGAAGTACGCCAAGCTGGTGGGGCCGGCGCACCTGGGTGCCGTCACCCACTCCGGCGCGATGGAGTGGCCGCCGGGCTGATGGCAGCCGGCGCGCCTGGCGCAGACGCAACGCAGCAAGCGCCAGCCGTTCATCGTGGTCGAGCAGAACCCGGCGTTCGCGGCGCTGTTCGTCGACAGCCAACTGTCCATCGAGCAGGGTCCCGTGGTGCGCGACGCACGGCGCGACGAGATCGACCGCGAGCAGCTGTTGGCGCACCTGCACGTTTAGCGGCACTACCGTTCAGCCGCCGATCGGTTATGGTTCGCGTCCATGCACGACACGGCGTGCCGACGATGGAAAGCGCTGCTCGTCGCGCTGACCGTGCTCGCGCTGGCCGGCTGCGCGTCGCGCGGGCCGCGCGCCGGCCGCGACGGTCCGGGCGCGAATCCGCCACCCAACCTGTTGCAGGTGCCCGATGCCCAGCCGCGGCTCGAGCCGACGCGCAGCGGCGGCCCCAACAAGCCGTACGAGGTGTTCGGCCGCACCTATGTGCCGCTGACCAGCGACGCCCCGTACAGCGAGCGTGGGCTGGCGTCGTGGTACGGCCGCAAGTTCCAGGGCCGCCCGACCTCCAGCGGCGAGCCGTACGACATGTACGCGATGACGGCCGCGCACAAGACGATGCCGATCCCGAGCTACGCGCGCGTGCGCAACCCGGCCAATGGCCGCGAGGTGATCGTGCGCATCAACGACCGCGGTCCGTTCCACGACGGCCGCGTGATCGACCTCAGCTACACCGCAGCGCTGAAGCTGGGCGTGCTCAACGCCGTGGCGCCGGTGGAGGTGGAGCGCATCACACAGGAGTCGATTCGCACCGGCGCATGGCGCGTGGGCTCCGACCGTGCGTTCGCCGCGGCGCCGGCGCCCAACGTCGCGGCCGCGCCGCCGCCGGCGGTGACACCGCCTGCGGTGACGCCGCCTGAGGTGCCCGCCGGTGCGATCACCACGGTGGCCGTGGCGCCGGCGCCCGCCGCAGGCGACGTCCAGCCCATCGACAGCGCCGCAGCGTCCGCCGACGACGAGGTGCCGCGCGCGGCGCCGCGTGCGCTCTCATCGGCCGCACCGGGGTTCTGGTTGCAGCTCGGTGCCTTTCGCGAGCGCGACGGCGCGCTCGACTTCCAGCGCAAGGTCGAACGCGAGCTCGACTGGCTGGCGCCGTCGCTCGCCGTGTTCAGCGACCGCGACCTGCACCGGCTTCAGGCCGGTCCGTACCGCACGCGTGCCGACGCCAATGGCGCCGCCGACCGGCTGCGCGCCGAGCTGCAACTGGTGCCGATGATCGTCGAGCGGCATTGACGCCGCGCCGGCTCACGCGGCGTACTTCAGCACCGCGACGAAGTGGCAGCCGCTGCCCACCAGCACGAACACATGCCACACCAGATGGCCGAAGCGCAGGCGCTCGTCGAGCATGAAGAACAGCGTGCCGGCGCAGTAGGCGATGCCGCCCGCGAGCAGCCACAACAGCCCCTCGCGACCGAGCGAGGTCAGCAGCGGCTGTGCGGCCGCGAAGACCAGCCAGCCGAACGCCAGGTACAGCGCGGTGGACAGCGCGCGGTTGCCCATCCAACCGACGAGCTTCATCGCCACGCCCGCGGCGGCCACCGCCCACACCAGCGTCAGAAGCGGCGCCCCGAGCGCGTGGCCGAGCGCGAACGGTGTGAACGTGCCGGCCATGAAGAGGTAGATCGCGGCGTGATCCAGCCGCTTCAGAAGACCCTTGGCCGGGCCGGCGGGCGCCGCGTGATACGCCGAGGACACCGCGAACACCAGCACCATCGTCGCGACGAACACCCATACGCCGAGCCATCGGGCGCCGCTGCGCGCGGCATCGTCGGCCGCCAGCACCGGCAGACCCAG
The DNA here is from genome assembly GCA_035455385.1 of Burkholderiaceae bacterium. Lineage (GTDB taxonomy): Bacteria > Pseudomonadota > Gammaproteobacteria > Burkholderiales > Burkholderiaceae_C > JAEUPI01. The sequence continues at coordinate 4,303 of DATIFD010000634.1, read as the reverse complement.
CAACGCGAGCAGCACCCCGAGCGCATGGCTGGCCGTGTTGGCCTGCTCTTCGCGGCGTTCGGGTGCCAGCGGCATCGCCATCGCTCCCTCGCGCAAACCACCATCGCGCGTTGCGAACCAGTGTGATCACGCCGGCGCGCGCACGCATCCCGCAGCCGTGGGCTCGGCGGCCCTGCGTTTCCGGGGGCGTTGGTGAGGCGCGCGCGTCAGCGACCGCCGCTGACCGCGAGCACCGTGCCGGTGACGTAGCTCGACTCGTCGGACACCAGCCAGGCGATCGCCTGCGCGACCTCGCGCGCGGTGCCGGGCCGCTCCATCGGGATCAGCGCGGCCGACTTGTGCGCGCGCGCGGCGTCGCCGCTGTCGGCGTGGATCTCGGTGTCGATGATGCCGGGGCGCACGGCGTTGACGCGCACGCCCTCCAGCGCGAGTTCGCGTCCGAGCCCGAGAGTGAAGCTGTCGATCGCGCCCTTGCTGGCCGCGTAGTCGACGTACATCGCCGGCGCGCCGAGCGAGGCCGCGATGCTCGACAGGTTGACGATCGTGCCGCCGCTGCCGCCGTGGCGCGTGCTCATGCGCTTGACCGCTTCGCGCGAGCACAGCAGCGTGCCCAGCACGTTGACGTCGAGCATGCGTCGAAAGCGGGCGGCGCTCATCTCGTCGAGCCGCGCCTTCATGTCGACGATGCCGGCGTTGTTGATCAGCGCGGTGATGCGGCCGAGCTCCTGGTCGACGGCGCGAAACATCGCGACCACCGCGTCCTCGTCGGCGACGTCGGCGTGCACCAGCAGCGCGCGGCGCCCGCAGGCGCGCACGTCGGCGGCCACCGCCTCGGCCGCGGCGGCGTTGCGCGTGTAGTTGATGGCCACGTCGTGGCCGCGCTCGGCCAGCAGTCGCGCAGTGGCCGCGCCGATGCCGCGGCTGGCGCCGGTGACGAGGGCGATCGGCGGTGCTGGCACGGCTGGCTTCTCCTGGTTCGTCGCGTGGGACCGTCATTGTCGTCTTCGGGCGAGCCCTGGGTCGCAACGGCAGTGGGCTTGGGTACATTGCGCCATCACCCTCTCGGACGCCCGCCATGAAACGTCGCACCCTGCTGTCGCTCGCCCCGGTCGTGCTCGCCGTGCCGTCCATGACCGTTCGCGCGCAGGCCCTGCCCAAGGTCACTCTCGCGGTGGGCGGCAAGAACCTGCTGTACTACCTGCCGTTGACGATCGCCGAGTCGCTCGGCTACTTCAAGGCCGAGGGCCTCGACCTGACGATCAACGACTTCGCCGGCGGCGCACAGTCGTTGCGCGCGCTGATCGGTGGCAGCGTCGACGTGGTGTCGGGCGCGTTCGAGCACACGGTCAACATGCAGGCCAAGGGCCAGCACCTGCGCGCCTTCGCGCTGATGGGGCGCGCGCCGCAGATCGTGCTGGGCATCAACCCGAAGGCGCTGCCCGGCTTCAAGACCGTTGCCGACCTGAAAGGCAAGAAGATCGGCGTCACCGCGCCGGGCAGCTCGACCAACGTGATGGCCAATTTCGTGCTCGCCAAGGCAGGTCTCAAACCGTCCGACGTCAGCTTCATCGGCGTCGGCGCCTCCAGCGGCGCGGTGGCCGCGATGCGCTCGGGCCAGATCGACGCGATCAGCAACCTCGACCCGGTGATCACGCTGCTGCAGCGCTCGGGCGACCTCAAGATCGTGTCGGACACGCGGCTGGTCGCCGAGGCCGACAAGGTATTCGGCGGCCCGATGCCGGCTGGCTGCCTGTACGCCAAGACCGACTACATCGACAAGAACCCGGCCGTGGCGCAGGCGCTGGCCAACGCGATCGTGCGCGCCGACAAGTGGATCCAGAACGCCGGGCCGACCGACATCATCAAGGCGGTACCCGAGTCGTATCTGCTCGGCGACCGCGCGGTCTACATCGATGCCTTCCTCGCCGCCAAGGGCGCGCTGTCGCGCGACGGCACGATCCCCGACAAGGGCCCCGACACGGCGTATCGCGCGCTGGCCAGCATCGACCCCGAGATCGCCCGTGCCAAGCTCGACCTGGCGGCCGTCTACACGAACGAGTTCGCCAAGAAGGCCAACGCGAAGTACCCGAACGGGTGAGGCGAACCGCGCGGGCCTGCAGGCCCGGACGTGGAGTGCGTTGTTAGGCAAGAAGAACACCGTGACCCCCGCCCTCGAACTCACGGGCATCGCGTGCACGTTCCCCAGCCGTGATGCGGCTGCCCCGTCGTACACGGCCGTCCGCGAGGTCGATCTCACTGTGGCCGCTGGCGAATTCGTCTCGGTCGTCGGCCCGACCGGCTGTGGCAAGAGCACGCTGCTGAACGTCGCGGCCGGTCTGTTGGCCCCGAGTTCGGGTTCGGTGCGGGTGTTCGGCGAGCCGCTGGCCGGCATCAACCGGCGCGCCGGCTACATGTTTCAGACGGAGAGCCTGATGCCGTGGCGCACCGCGCGCGGCAACGTCATGGCCGGGTTGCAGTTTCGCGGCGTGGCGCACGACGACGCCGTGACGCAGGCCGACGGCTGGTTGCTGCGCGTGGGCCTGGCCGGTTTCGGCGATCGTTACCCGCACCAGCTGTCCGGCGGCATGCGCAAGCGCACGAGCCTGGCGCAGACGCTGGCGCTGGACCCCGACATCATCCTGATGGACGAACCGTTCTCGGCACTCGACATCCAGACGCGCCAGCTGATGGAGAACGAGGTGCTCGCGCTGTGGAGCGGCGACGAACGGCGGGCCGCCGCAAGCTCGGCTCGCGCCCCCGATGGGGCGGCGGCAGCGCAGCCGCCGGCAGGCAAGACCCGCAAGGCAGTGCTGTTCATCACGCACGACCTCGACGAGGCGATCGCGATGAGCGACCGGGTGGTGGTGATGAGCGCCGGCCCGGCCTCGCGGCCGATCGGCGAGTTCGCGATCGATCTGCCGCGGCCGCGCGACGTGGCCGAGGTGCGCGTGGCGCCGCGCTTCGTCGAGCTGCACCGGGCGATCTGGCACGTGCTGCGCGACGAGGTGCTGCGCGGCTACCAGCAGCAGTTGAGGCGCGCGTGATCCCGTTGTGGCAGCGCATCCGCCCGCGCGCGGGCAACCTGCGCTGGTGGCAGGTGGGCGTGCTGGTGGCGGTGTTCGGGTGCTGGCACCTGCTCACAGTGCCCGGGCTGCTGCCGAACTTCGTGTTCAGCGACGACAGCCAGGCCGCGTTCTTCTTCGGCGAGCCGCTGAAGATCTTCGCGCGCATCGGCCGCTGGTTCTTCGTGTCGCGCGACATCTACGAGCACCTCGCGGTGACGCTGCTGGAAACGGTGCTCGCGTTCGGACTCGGCACCGCGTTCGGGCTGGCCTGCGGGCTGTGGCTCGCGCTGTCGCCGCTGGCCGCGGCGATCTTCGATCCCTACATCAAGGCACTCAACTCGATGCCGCGCGTGATCCTGGCACCGATCTTCGCCGTCTGGTTCGGCCTCGGCGTGGCGAGCAAGGTGGCGCTGGGCATCACGCTGGTGTTCTTCATCGTGTTCTTCAACGTCTACCAGGGCGTGCGCGAGGTCAGCCCGGTGGTGCTCGACAACGCACGCATGCTCGGTGCCGACCGGCGTCAGCTGCTGCGCCACGTTTACCTGCCCAGCGCGATGAGCTGGGTATTCAGCTCGCTGCACACCTCGGTCGGCTTGGCATTCGTCGGTGCGGTGGTCGGCGAGTACCTCGGCAGCGCGAAGGGTGTGGGCTACCTGATCCTGCAGGCCGAGGGCACGTTCGACATCAACACCGTGATGGCCGGCATCCTGGTCCTGACCGGGTTCGCGCTGCTGCTGGACACCGCAGTCGGGCGCATCGAGCGTCACCTGATGCGGTGGCAGCCGCGGGCGACCCAGACCGAACGCCTGTGACCGCCGCGTTCGGCGCGAGGCGGCCGGCGCTCAGGTGATGCGGTAGACGTCGAGCACCACCAGCTTGGCCAGGCGCTGGCCGACAGCCAGCGCCATCACCTTGTTCAGGTGCAACCACGTCGGCGCGCCGCTCTGGAAACGCATCAACGTGCGGAAGAAATAGTCGTCGCGCGGCACGGCGTCGCCGCGCGCCAGCCGCGCCATCACCTCCGGCGCGCCGTGGCGCATGCCGTCGCTCTGCACTTCGATCAGGCTCCCGTCGTCGGCACGGATCACGTAGTGCGCGGCGATCTCGAGCACGCCGTCACCGCGCTGCACCTGCCAGTCGACGCCGCCTTCGACGACGCGGCCGTTGAGCTCGGGGCCGACCACGGTACCGCCGAGCAGCGGCACATAGCGCCGCTCGCCGTACTTGGCCGCGCCCAG
>DATIFD010000633.1:0-5712 GCA_035455385.1 Burkholderiaceae bacterium | reverse complement strand
GAGCCGCGGTGAACAATCAATGGTTCTCGAAGGTTGCGGTCTGGTTGGTGATCGCGCTGGTGCTGTTCACGGTCTTCAAACAGTTCGACCGTGGCGTCAGTCAGGGCACGCAGATCGGCTACTCCGACTTCCTTGAGGAGGTGCGCGCCAAGCGCATCAAGGCGGTGACGCTGCAGGAAGGCAACGGTGGTACCGAGATCCTGGCCGTCACCAACGACGACAAGCGCATCCGCTCCACCGCCACCTACCTCGACCGTGGCCTGATCGGTGACCTGATCGCCAACGGCGTCAAATTCGACGTCAAGGCGCGCGAGGAGCCGTCGATCCTGATGAGCATCCTGATCAGCTGGGGTCCGATGCTGCTGCTGATCGGCGTGTGGATCTACTTCATGCGCCAGATGCAAGGCGGCGGCAAGGGCGGCGCCTTCAGCTTCGGCAAGAGCCGCGCGCGCATGCTCGACGAGAGCAACAACTCGATCACTTTCGCCGACGTCGCCGGCTGCGACGAAGCCAAGGAAGAGGTAAAGGAACTTGTCGACTTCCTGAAAGACCCGCAGAAGTTCCAGAAGCTCGGCGGCCGCATCCCGCGCGGCGTGCTGATGGTGGGGCCTCCGGGCACCGGCAAGACGCTGCTGGCGAAGGCGATCGCCGGCGAGGCCAAGGTGCCGTTCTTCTCGATCTCGGGCTCCGACTTCGTCGAGATGTTCGTCGGCGTCGGCGCAGCGCGCGTGCGCGACATGTTCGAGCAGGCCAAGAAGAGCGCGCCGTGCATCATCTTCGTCGATGAGATCGACGCCGTCGGTCGCCACCGCGGCGCCGGCCTGGGCGGCGGCAACGACGAGCGTGAGCAGACGCTGAACCAGCTGCTGGTCGAGATGGACGGCTTCGAGACCAATCTCGGCGTCATCGTGATGGCGGCCACCAACCGGCCCGACATCCTCGATCCGGCGCTGTTGCGGCCGGGCCGCTTCGACCGTCAGGTCTACGTGACGCTGCCCGACATCCGCGGCCGCGAGCAGATCCTCAACGTGCACATGCGCAAGGTGCCGCTCGGCTCCGACGTGCGCGCCGACCTGATCGCGCGCGGCACGCCGGGCTTCTCGGGCGCCGACCTGGCCAATCTGGTCAACGAGGCGGCGCTGTTCGCCGCGCGGCGCAGCGGCCGCGTGGTCGAGATGGTCGACTTCGAGAAGGCCAAGGACAAGATCATCATGGGCACCGAGCGCAAGTCCATGGTGATGGACGAGGACGAGCGCCGCAACACGGCGTACCACGAGTCCGGCCATGCGCTGATCGGCAAGCTGTTGCCCAAGCTCGACCCGGTGCACAAGGTGACGATCATCCCGCGCGGCGGCGCGCTCGGCGTGACGGTATCGCTGCCCGAGAAGGACCGCTACAGCACCGACAAGACGTTGATGCTCAACCGCATCTCGATGCTGTTCGGCGGCCGCATCGCCGAAGAAGTGTTCATGAACCAGATGACCACCGGCGCCAGCAACGACTTCGAGCGTGCCACCTCGATCGCGCGCGACATGGTGATGCGTTTCGGCATGAGCGACGTGATGGGCCCGATGGTGTACTCGGAGAACGAGGGCGAGGTGTTCCTCGGCCGCTCGGTCACCAAGACCACCAACATCTCCGAAGAGACGATGCGCAAGGTCGACGCCGAGGTGCGTCGCATCATCGACGAGCAGTACGCGATCGCGCGCAAGCTGATCGAGGACAACAAGGACAAGATGCACGCGATGGCCAATGCACTGCTCGAGTGGGAAACCATCGACGGCGAGCAGATCGACGACATCATGGGTGGCAAGCCGCCGCGCCCACCGAAGGACTGGACGCCGTCGGCCTCCAAGCCGAGCGGCGGCAGCCCTGCCGTCAGCGCCGACGGCGCGCCGGCGGCGGCGGCCTGAGCTCCTGCCACTGGCTCACGACAAACGGGGCTTCGGGCCCCGTTTGTTTTGCTACCGTTGGCGCCTGATGATCTGGCAGACCGCACGCTTCGCGATCGACCTCACGCGCGCCCGCGTGATGGGCATCGTCAACGTGACCCCGGACTCGTTCTTCGACGGCGGCCGCCACTCGAGCGTCGACGCAGCGCGCGCGCATTGCGAACGGCTGGTCGACGAGGGCGCCGACATCCTCGACATCGGCGGCGAGTCGACGCGTCCCGGAGCGCGACCGCCGGGCGTGCAGGAAGAAGTCGACCGCGTGCTGCCGGTGCTCGAGCACGCCCGCACGCTCGGCGTGCCGGTGTCGGTCGACACCAGCCGCGCCGAGGTGATGCGCGCCGCGCTCGACGCCGGGGCCGACATCGTCAATGACGTGCGCGCGCTGCGTGCTCCGCAGGCGCTGGAAGTGGTGTCGAGCCATGCCGGCTGCGGCGTCTGCCTGATGCACATGATGGGCGAGGACCCGGCGGCGATGCAACACGCACCCGTCTACGATGACGTGGTGATGACGGTGCGCGACTTCCTGCGCGAGCGGCTCGCGCTGCTGGAGCGTGCGGGTGTGGCGAAATCGCGCGTCGTCCTGGATCCAGGGATCGGTTTCGGCAAGACGCCGGAGCACAATTGGGCGCTGATGCGCGGCCTCGACACTTTGCTTGCACTCGGTCAGCCGCTGCTGATCGGCTGGTCGCGCAAGTCGACGCTGGGTGCGCTGACCGGCCGTGCGGCAGATGATCGGCTGGCAGCCAGTCTGGCGGCCGCGCTGGCGGCCGTGCAGCGCGGCGTGCGCATCGTGCGCGTGCACGACGTGGCCGCCACGGTCGATGCGCTGGCGGTGTGGCACCGTTGTGGGCTGAACGCCTGACGAGGAGACGATGGGACGACGCTACTTCGGGACCGATGGCATCCGCGGCACGGTGGGCCAGGCGCCGATCACGCCGGACTTCCTGCTGCACCTGGGCCACGCCGTCGGCCGCGTGCTGCGCCGCGACCGCTCGCGCGCCCAAGTGGTGATCGGCAAGGACACGCGCATCTCGGGCTACATGATCGAGTCGGCGCTCGAGGCCGGCTTCGCGTCGGCTGGCGTCGACACCCTGCTCAGCGGCCCGATCCCGACGCCTGCGGTGGCCTACCTGGCGCGCGCGCTGCGGCTGGACCTCGGCGTCGTGATCAGCGCGTCGCACAACCCGTACGCGGACAACGGCATCAAGTTCTTTTCTGCCGCCGGCGAGAAGTTGCCCGACGAGTGGGAGCTCGCGGTCGAGGCCGCCTTGGCGGAGACCCCGCAGTGGGTCGATTCGGCCGGCCTCGGCAAGGCGCGGCGCATCGACGATGCCGGCGGCCGCTACATCGAGTTCTGCAAGAGCACCGTTCGCCACGACCTGTCGCTGCGCGGGTTGAAGATCGTGGTCGACGCGGCGCACGGCGCCGCCTACCACGTGGCGCCCGACGTCTTCCACGAACTCGGGGCCGACGTGGTGGCGATCGGCTGCGCCCCAGACGGCCTCAACATCAACGACGGCGTGGGGGCCACGGCGCCGGCGGCGTTGGTGAGCGCGGTGGCCGCGCACAACGCCGACTACGGCATTGCGCTGGACGGTGACGCCGATCGCCTGCTGATGGTCGACCGCGATGGCCGCGTCTACAACGGCGACGAGCTGCTGTACGTGCTGGTGACCGAGCGGCTCGCCCACGGACAGAAGGTCGAAGGCGCGGTCGGCACGCTGATGACCAACATGGCGATCGAGCTGGCGCTCAAGCGCCGCGACGTGCCGCTGGTGCGCGCCAAGGTCGGCGACCGCTACATCCTCGAGGAGCTGACTGCGCGCCGCTGGCTGCTCGGCGGCGAGGGCTCGGGCCATCTGCTCGCGCTCGACAAGCACACCACCGGCGACGGCATCATCAGCTCGCTGCAGGTGCTGCAGGCGATCTGCCAGAGTGGCCGCAGCCTGGCCCAACTGCTGCAAGGGGTCTCGCTGTATCCGCAAACCCTGATCAACGTGCGGCTGGCCCCCGACGTCGATTGGAAGGCCAATCGCAAGCTCGCGGCAGAGCAGGACGCGGTGCAGCGCGACCTGGCCGATTCGGGCCGCGTGCTGATCCGCGCGTCGGGTACCGAGCCCTTGCTGCGGGTGATGGTCGAGGCCAGCGACGCCGAGCTGGCCCGCGGCTGCGCGGAGCGGCTGGCGCGTGCGGTAGCGGCTCCCTGAGGGCGATCGGAGCAGGCAAGGGACCGCGATGCCCGACCTCGATTCGGCCGGTACGCTGGCGGCGATCGACCTTGGCTCGAACAGCTTTCGCCTCGAGATCTGCCAGGCCGGAGCCGGCCAGCTGCAGCGCGTCGAGTACCTGAAGGACACCGTGCGCCTCGGTGCGGGCCTGGCCGACACGCGCCTGCTCGACGATGCCGCCATGAGCCGGGGCTGGGCCAGCGTGGCACGCTTCGCCGAACGCGTGCACGACCTCGAGCCACGCGCCGTGCGCGCGGTGGCCACCGCCACGTTGCGCGAGGCGCTCAACCGCGACGTCTTCCTGGCGCGCGCGCAGTCGCTGCTCGGGTTGCCGATCGACGTCATCTCGGGTCACGAAGAGGCGCGGCTCATCTACGGCGGCGTCGCGCACTATCTGCCCGACAACGACGAGAAGCGGCTGGTGTTCGACATCGGGGGCCGCTCGACCGAACTGATCCTCGGCCGCGGCCGATCGCCGCGCGTGGTGGAGTCGTACCAGGTCGGTAGCGTCGAGCTGTCGCTGCGCTATTTCGCCGACGGGCGCATCGGCACGCGCAGCTTCAACGCCGCGCGCGTGGCCGCGCAGGCCGTGCTCGAAGGCTCGCAGGGCTTGCTCGCGAACGAGAGCTGGGATGCCGTCTACGGTGCCTCAGGGACGGTCGGTGCGGTGTCCGACGTGTTGCGTGCCGAGGGTTTGACCGACGGCACGATCACCGCGGCCGCGCTCGATGCGCTGGTGCGTCGGCTCGTCGACGCCGGACACGTGGAGAAGGTCGTCCTGTCAGGGCTCAAGGACGACCGCCGCCCGGTGATCGGCGGCGGCGTGGCGATCGTGCGCGCGTTGTTCGACCTGTTGGACCTCGACCGCATGGCGCCGACGCGCGGCGCGCTGCGCCACGGGGTGATGATCGAGATGCTCGACCGCGACGCGCCCGCACGCGACATTCGCACGGCCAGCGTGCAGCGGCTGCAGCGGCAGTTCGCGGTCGATGTCGTGCAGGCACAGCGGGTCACCGACATGGCGCTGTGGCTGTTCGCGGCTCTGCAACCGCAGCCCGACCAGCGCCTGCAGCGCGCCGTGGCGATGCTGCGCTGCGCCGCAGCGCTGCACGAGATCGGCATGGCGGTGTCGCACGAAGGCCATCACCGTCACGGTGAGTACATCGTTCGGCATGCCGATGCCGCGGGCTTTGCCGACCATCAGCTGGAGCGGCTGGCCACGCTGGTGTTGTTGCAGCGCGGTGGACTGCGCAAGGGCGAGCAATCGCTGGCATCCGACTCGGTGCTGCGCGATCAGGCGCTCGCGCTGCGCATCGCGATCGTGCTGTGCCACGCGCGCCGCGACCCGGCACCGGGGCAGTTGCGGCTGGGGCACCGGGCCGGCGGTTGGCTGCTCGCGATCGACACCCCGTGGGCCGATGTGCACCCGCAGTCGATCCACCTGCTGCGCGAGGAAGAAAAGGCCTGGTCGCGCACGCCGTGGCCGCTGGAGCTGCGCATCGGCTGACACGCCGGCGGCCGGCGCTTCGGCT
>DATIFD010000632.1:0-2664 GCA_035455385.1 Burkholderiaceae bacterium | reverse complement strand
CGCGTCCGCAGCTGGCATAGCCCTCGCCGAAGATGCCGCCCGAGCAGCCGCAGTCGCCCACTGCAACGACGAGTTTGGGGTCGGGCGTGGCGTCGTAGGTGCGCTTCAGCGCCACCGCCATGTTGCGGGACACCGGCCCGGTGACGAGCAGCAGGTCGGCATGGCGCGGGCTGGCGACGAAGCGGATGCCGCGGCCTTCGAGGTTGTAGTACGGGTTGTTGAGTGCGTGGATCTCCAGCTCGCAGCCGTTGCACGAGCCGGCGTCGACCTGCCGGATCGCCAGCGCCTGCCCGAGGATGGCCAGGATCTCGGCGTGGATCGTCGACGCGGCCGCCGTCGCCACACCGGCATCGGCCGGCACGGGCTCGGTGACGATGCCCGCGTGGACGATCTGCTGCATGAGCTTGAACATCGCTACAGGTCCTGTCCCGAGTAGCTGAGGTTGAACGATTTGTTGATCAACGGGAAGTCGGGCACGATGTTGCCGATCACCGCGTGCTCGAGCACCGGCCAGTTCTGCCACGACGGGTCGTGGCAGTGGCAGCGGTGGATCGCGCCGCCGCGCAGCTCGAGCGCCACGAACACCTCGCCGCGCCAGCCCTCCACCCAGCCGGCACCGCGCGCGTCGCCCCGCGGTGCGGTGGTGCCGCTGCAGACAGCGCCGGCGGGCAGGGTGGCCAGCAGATCGCGGATCAGCCGCAGCGACTCGAACAGCTCGTCGAAGCGCACCGCCACGCGCGCGGCGACGTCGCCCTGGCTGGACTGGGCGCGCCTGGGCTTGAGCGTGTCGTACGGCGGCCAGGGGTGGTCGCAGCGCAGGTCTTGCGGCTGGCCGCTGGCGCGACCCGCCAGCCCGCTCAGCCCCAGGTGGCGCGCGAGATCGGGGCTTGCACGGCCGGTGCCGATGAAGCGGTCCTGCAGCCCGGCATGCTCGTCGTAGATCGCGCGCAGCGTGCGCAGCTCGGCCTCGACGGCGTCGCAGTGCTTGCTCATTTGCACCAGCTGCGCGGTGTCGAGGTCGCCGGCCACGCCACCGGGCACCACCGCGTCCATCATGAAGCGGTGACCGAACGACGCCTGCGACGCGCGCTGCCAGTCCTCGCGCAGGCGCGAGAACTGCGCCAGCCCGAACGACAGCGCGGCATCGTTGCCGAGCGCGCCGAGGTCGCCCAGGTGATTGGCGACGCGCTCGCGCTCGAGCACCAGCGCGCGCAGCCATTGCGCCCGCGGCGGCGTGTCGATGCCGAGCGCCGACTCCAGCGCCATGCAGTACGCCCAGGCGAAGGCCACGGTCGAGTCGCCCGACACGCGGCCGGCCAGGCGGTGGGCCTGCAGCGGCGCAAGCTCGGTGAAGCGCCGCTCGATGCCCTTGTGCACGTAGCCCAGCCGCTCTTCCAGGCGCAGCACCTTCTCGCCGACGATCGAGAAGCGGAAGTGGCCCGGCTCGATGGTGCCGGCGTGCACAGGGCCCACCGGGATCTCGTGCACGCCGTCGCCTTCGACCCGCACGAACGGGTAGTCGCCGGCGGCTCGCGGCTCGTCGCCGCTGACCGAGGCCCCCTGGGCGCTCAGCGGGTGGGTGCTCGTCCAGGCGCCGTGATCGAGCCACGGCCGCGTGTCCGACGCGGCGAGCGCGTGTACGTCGCACAGGTCGGCAGCCGCGCGCTGCATGCGCACTGCGCACGGAATGGTCGCACCTAGGTCGGGGTAGCTGGCATCGTCGCCGAGCGCCAGCTCGGCCCACAGGGCACCCACGGCGAACGCGAACGCCGCGTGCACCGACTGCCGCCCGGTGGCCCACAGCGCCAGCAGGCGGCCGCCGCCGCGCGCGGCCGCGGTGGCCAGCGCCAGCCAGGTCGTGGCATCGACCGGCGCATGCCAGATCGGCAGCGGTGCGCGCAACCGCTGCGCTCGGAGATGGACGCCGGGCAGGTGCATCGCCGTCCTCAGCTGCCGATCATGCGTGCGGCCTGGCGGAACCAGCCGTCGAGGTACGGCGGCACGTAGAGGCCGAGCATCAGGCTCAGGGCCAGGTGCACGAACACCGGCACCAGCGTTGGCGGATGCGCCAGCCGCTTGAGCGAGGTGTCGCCGAACACCATCGGCTGCACGCGGGCGAACACCGATGCAAAGGCCACGCCCAGCGCCAGCAGCAGGAACGGCGTGGTCCACGGCTGCTGGCGCATCGCGCTGGTGATGATCAGGAATTCGCTGGCGAACACGCCGAACGGCGGCATGCCGAGGATGGCGAGCGACCCCAGCATCAGGCCCCAACCCACCGGCGGATTGACCCTGACCAGACCGCGGATCTCGTCCATCACCTGTGTGCCGGCCTTCTGCGCAGCGTGGCCGACGGTGAAGAAGATCGCCGACTTGGTGAGCGAATGCACCGTCATGTGCAGCAGCCCGGCGAAGGTGGCGATGCTGCCGCCGAGGCCGAAGGCGAAGGTCATCAGCCCCATGTGCTCGATCGACGAGTAGGCGAACATGCGCTTGATGTCGCGCTGGCGCATCAGGAAGAACGCCGCCGCCACCACCGACAGCAGGCCGAAGCCGATCATCATCTGCCCGGCCAGCGGGCTGCCCAGCGCACCGTCGGTCAGCACCTTGCAGCGCAGGACGGCGTACAGGGCCACGTTCAGCAGCAGCCCCGACAGCACGGCC
>DATIFD010000631.1:0-9339 GCA_035455385.1 Burkholderiaceae bacterium | reverse complement strand
ATGGTCAACGACATCGCGCGCAACTCACCCGCGCTGGCGGTCTCGACCGGCACATCGCCGGCGAGGCTGCGCAGCCGCTGCAGCACCGCGGCGCTGTCGGCATCCGGATCCAGCCACAGCGCGGCCTCGTTGAGGCTCGCATCGCCGCCGTGCCGCCGCCACAGCGCCGGCGCGATCACCACCGCGCCGAATTGACGTGCATAGTCGCGCCAGATGCCGGCAACGCGCAGGCGCTGCGGTCCCGCGGGCAACGGCAGCTCGATCGTGTCGCCGAGTTGCCAGCCGTACAGCGCGGCCGCCGGTTCGCTGACGAAGACGTCGTTCGCGCTGGCCGGCGACACCTCGCCGATCCAGGGCAGTGCGTTGGCGGTGTCGTCGACCGGCCGCACGATCATCGTCAACGACGGACGCTGCGGGTCGAGCGTGAAGGTGCGTACGCGCGACGCGCGCACGCGTGCCACGCCGGGAATCGATGCCGCCTGCCCGGCAAACTCGGGCGGCAGCGTGTTGCCATCGCCCGCCGCGGCACCGCCGACCGTGCGCAGGTACAGCTGAGCGGGCAGCACGCCGTCGAGCCACGACGACACGGCGTCGCGAAAGCTGCCCACCATGATCAGCAACGCCACCGACAGCGCGACGCTGGCCACCACGCCGGCCATCGCGGCGCTGGCCGTGTGGCGCTGGTGGCGTGCGCGTTGCCAGGCCAGCAGCACCAGCGGCCGCGTCGCGCCGATGCGGCGTGCGAGCAGCAATTGCACGGTGGCCGGCACCAGCGCGACACCGCCGGCCAGCAGCGCAGCCACCGATCCGTAGGCGGCCAACGGCAGGCCGCGCCATGGCGGCAGCAGCGCCAGCAGCGCGGCCGCCGACAGCAGCCAGAGAGTGGGTGCCAGTCGCGAGCGACCGGTGCCGAGGCTCGACAGGCCTTTCAGCGCCTGGGCCGGCGCCATGCGCTCGGCCACGCGGGCGGGCAGCCACGCGCCGGCGAGTGCGGCTGTCACGCCCAGTGCGCCGTACACCAGAGCGGTCCAGCCGTTCAGTCGCAGACTCGGCACGCCGCCGGCGAAGTAGCCGCCGCCGAGGTCGCCGCCGAGGACGCGCAGCGCAGCCCATGCCAGCCCGGCACCGCCGAGAAGCCCGAGCGCGCTGCCGGCAGCGCCGATGCACGCCGCCTCGCCCAACACCCAAGCGCGGCGTTCACGCGCGGTCAGTCCGAGCACGCCCAGCAGCGCGAAGGTCGGCGTGCGTTGCGCCACCGACAGCGCGAGCACGGAGTAGGCGAGAAACCCACCGACGAACAGCGCCACCAGCGCCAGCACGCCCAGGTTGACTCGATAGGCTCGCGACAGATTCGACATGCGCTGTCCGGCCTCGTCGGCAGCGGCCGGACGCGCGTCGGCCGGCCACACTCGTCCGGCCAGCCAGCGATCGGGCTCGACCCCGGGCATCAGGCGCAGGTCGATGCGCGACAGACGTCCGGGCCGGCTGAGGCGCGCCTGCGCCGCGGCGACGTCGACGACCAGCAGCGCAGCGCCGCCGACCGCGACCGTGCCGGCGATGCGCACGCGCTGCCAGCCGGTCGGCCCGCGCAGTTCGATCGCCTCGCCGCTGCGTGCGTGCAGCTGTTGCAGCGCGGCCGCGTTCGCGAACACGGCATCCGGGTCGATCATCGCGAGGCGGTCCTGCCCGTCGTCCACATGGGGCAGCAGCGCCGGTGCGACGCTGGCCACCTGCAGGGCGTCGATGCCGAGCACGCGCGCCGGAGTCGCCTGCGGCGCCGAGGCCGAACGCGCTGCCACATCGAGCTCGATCACCGGGCTGGCCACGCGCACCGCGTCGTCGCGGCGCAGCGACTCGATCAGCGCGTCGTCGAGGCCGTCGCGCGTTCGCGCCGCGATCGTGACGTCGGGATCGCCATTGGCGGCACGCACGGCGCCGGCGAACTCTGACAACGCCGACGCGTTGATCAGCTGGACCGAATACGCCAGCGCGACGCCCACCGCGACCGCCAGTGCCACCGCCGCGTGGCGCCATGGATGCAACCGCCACTCCGGCCACGACAGCGCGCGCATCCATCGCCAGGGGTGCCGCGCGACGATCGACTCCGTGGCCATGGCACGCAGCGCGTCAATCGGTAACGTCGACGACGCCGTCGGACTGCAGTCGCAGCACGCGATCGGCCAGCCGGGCGGCGGCCGGCGCGTGTGTCACCAGCAGACACGCCGAGCCTTCCTCGCGAACGCTGGCCGCAAGCAGTTCGAGCGTGCGCACCGCCTGCGCGGGATCGAGGTTGCCGGTGGGTTCGTCGGCCAGCACCAGCGCCGGGCGATGCACCAGCGCGCGCGCCAGCGCCACGCGCTGCAACTGTCCGCCCGACAGCTGTGCCGGCCAGCGCGCGCCCAGCGCGGACAGGCCCACGCGCTCTAGCATCGATGCCACGCGCGCGGGATCGGGGCGACCCAGCAGCAACAGCGGCAGCGCCACGTTGTCGGCGACGCTCAGGTGCGGCAGCACGTGGAACGCCTGGAACACGAAGCCCAGCTGCTCGCGCCGCCACAGCGACCGCGCGTCGGCGTCGAGCGCAGTGATCGAACGGCCTCGAAACGCGACGCTGCCGGCGTCGACGTCCTCGAGTCCGGCGATGCAGTTCAGCAGCGTCGACTTGCCGACGCCCGATTCGCCGATCAGCACGACGAATTCGCCGGCTGCGATCCGCAGCGACACGTGCCGGAACACCGGTACCTCGCCGTAGGACTTGGCCAGCACCTGCACGTCGAGCATCGGGCCGATCATGCCCGAGACGACGGCGGGCCCTGTTCGTGGACGGACTGGCAGAAGGTCAGCGCGAAACCGGTGCGCGAGCGAGCAGCTTGCGGATTTCAGCCAGCTTGGCCTTCAGCGCTTGGCGGTGAGCCGGTCCGACGCGCAGCATGATCCGCTGTCCGGCGGACAGCGACTGCAGGTCGGTGTCGGCGAACTCGTAGCGCAGCCACGGCTGGGTCGACGGCACGCTGCCCTTGACCTCGGTCAGTTGCATCAGCGGCCCGGGCGGCCGCGGCTCGGGCGTGTCGAGCAGATGGTCGATCACTTCGACCACGCGGTCGTTGAAGTAGTGACCGGGATAGCCCAGGTCTTCGTAGGCCTTCTGCAGCTGCGGGTACATGCGCACATACAGCGCCGCAGCCTGACGCGCGTCGACCGCGGTGAGCATCGTCACCAGCGGGGTGTAGCGGCCGGCGTTCTCCGGGGCGATGGTGCGCAGCTCGCCGTCGCCGCTGACCGAGAAGCGCCCGGGCGTCGGGTTCACCGGCCACAGTCTCGGCGGGGCGTATGCGCGTCCCAGGTTGTCGACCGTGACCACCACGCGACGCGAGAAGTCGTCGGTCTGGATGAATCGCACGACAGCCGAGTGGCCGAGCAGGGCCTCCAGACCCAGGCGCCACATCGATTGCGGGTCGCTCGCCACCGGTGCGCTGGCAGCCTCTGCCAGCGACGTGTCGACAGGATTGCGGATCGCCGGAGCGCTCGGCGTGGACGCTGGCGGCTGCGGCGGCACCTCGGCCACCGGCGGCGCCTCGGCACGCTCGGGCGCCGGCGCAGCGCGGTGCTGATACCAATACAGGCCGCCGATCCCAACCACGGTGAGCAGCAGCGCGGCAATGGCAGCGATCGATGTCCTTTTCATGGCAGCCCCTTGGCCCGGCACGAGCCTGTGCCCGTCTCACGCCGGGGCCTGCACCATACCGCGTTTCGGTGCCGGTCCGAACCTCAGTGGTGCAATCGCCGTCGCTGCACCAGGGCCAGCACCTGCTCGAAGGCCCCGGTATCGTCGGCCGCCACGGTGTCGCGCGACATCGCGCGCAGCCAGGTCAACTGCCGCTTGGCCAATTGGCGCGTGGCGGCGATGCCGCGCTCGCGCAGGCCGTCGAGTTCGCCGCTGTCCAACGCCAGCCATGCCTGGCGGTAGCCCACGCTGCGAATCGACGGCAGGCCGATGTGCAGGTCGCCGCGCGCGCGCAGCCCGCGCACCTCGTCGAGCAGGCCTGCGCTCAGCATCTGGTCGAAGCGCTCGGCGATGCGCACATGCAGCCAGCTGCGATCGCGCGGCTCCAGCGCGATCAGTGGCAGCGCCAGGCCGGTGGCCTGCCGGCCCTGCAGACGCGACAGCGGCTGCCCGCTGAGCTGCCACACCTCGAGCGCGCGCTGGATGCGCTGTGCATCGTGAGGTGCCAGGCGCGCCGCGGTCGCCGGGTCGACGCGGGCCAGTTCGGCGTGCAGCGCCGGCCAACCGTGCGTCGCGGCGCGGGCGTCGATGGCCGCCCGCAGCCCCGGGTCGGCTTCGGGCAGGGTGTCGAGGCCGCCGAGCAGCGCCTTCACGTACAGCATCGTGCCACCGACCAGAAGTGCGAGGCGGCCGCGGCGGTTGATCTCGCCGATCAGGCGCGAAGCGTCGGCGGCGAAGCGGGCGGCCGAGTAGCGCTCGGAGGGATCGAGGATGTCGACCAGGTGGTGCGGCACCTGCGCGCGTTCATCGGCGCCCGGCTTGGCGGTACCGATGTCCATGCCGCAATACACCTGCGCCGAATCGACGCTAATGATCTCGAGTTCGATGTGTTGCGCGAGCGCCAGTGCGAGCGCGCTCTTGCCGCTGGCCGTGGGACCAGCCAGCACCAGTGCCCGTGGCGTCATCGCAGCAGGGGGAGGCGGCGCATCGCGCGCAGCATACCTGCGCGCGGCTTCGGCAAACTCAGACCAGCGCGTGCGTGCGCGCCAGGTCGACCATGCGCTCGATCTCGCGATCGCGCAGCCCGCGCCGGCGCAGCGCGTCGGCGGTCTCCATCAAATAGTCCAGCGTCGTGCCGAAGCGCCCCTTGGCGTGCCGGAAGATGTGCAGGAGGTCGTGGTCGGCGAGCGTCTGCACGAAGCTCGGGCTGCGTCGCGACAGCGTGAAGGCCAGCGCGCGCACCTCGCCGTGCGGCGTGCGACACGGCAGAAAGCGCGGGTCATACACGGCACTGGGCATCTCGCGCTTCCACAGCCGTTCGAGTTCGGCGGCGGCGCGCTTGCGCGGCACGCGGTAGGCCACGCCGTGACACGAGCCGCCCGGCAGCAGCGCGAACACGAGGCCGGGCAGCTCCGGCGTGCCGCGATTGACGCGCGAGCGCATGCGCAGCGCGCGATGCCAGCCGTGGATGTGGCCGACGCGGTGCTCGATGGCGTCGAACTCCGGCCGTGCGATCAACGAGGCATAGCCGAACACCCAGAGATCGTCGCGGCCGCCCCATTGCGCGGTGGCCCGCAGCAGCATCTGCCGCGGGTCGCGACCCTTCGCTTCCGTACTCATCGAGGAATAAGAATGCCAGAGCCAGGGCGCTCGATCGCAGTCGTTGACCACGCAACTCGGCTTCGCCAGAATCATTTCACACGTGAGCGCGCCGCCCATGCATCCGACCGTCTTGCAGGTGACGCAGCGCATCGCGCGGCGCAGTGCCGCCGCGCGCCGTGCCTATCTCGAGCGCGTCGATCGGCTGGCCACGCGTCCGCGCGGCTCCGACCGTCTGGGCTGCGCCAACGTGGCGCATGCGTTCGCCGCGCTGCCGAGGGATCAGCGGCTGCGCATCGTGGCCGAGCGCGCGCCGAACCTCGGCATCGTCACCGCCTACAACGACATGCTGTCGGCGCACCAGCCGTACGAGCGCTTCCCGGCGTGGATCCGCGACGAGGCGCGCGCGCTCGGCGCCACCGCGCAGGTGGCCGGCGGCGTGCCGGCGATGTGCGACGGCGTCACGCAGGGCCAGCCGGGCATGGAGCTGTCGCTGTTCTCGCGCGACACCATCGCGATGGCCACCGCGATCGCGCTCAGCCACGACGTGTTCGACGGCGCGCTGTTGCTCGGCGTGTGCGACAAGATCGTGCCGGGGCTGCTGATCGGCGCGCTGCATTTCGGCCACCTGCCGTGCGTGTTCGTGCCGGCGGGGCCGATGGCATCGGGCCTGAGCAACGGCGAGAAGTCCCTGGTGCGCGAGCGCCACGCTCAAGGTCTGGTCGGGCGCGAAGCGCTGCTGGCGGCCGAGCAGGCGGCCTACCACGGGCATGGCACCTGCACCTTCTACGGCACCGCCAACAGCAACCAGATGTTGCTCGAGGCCATGGGGCTGCACGTACCCGGTGCGGCGTTCGTGCACCCGGACACCTCGCTGCGCGAGGCCTTGACGCGCGCTGCGGTGCGCACGCTGCTGACGATCGTGTCGGGACAACGGCACTTGCCGATCGGCCGCCTCGTCGACGAACGCGTGATCGTCAACGCGATGGTGGCGCTGCTGGCCACCGGCGGCTCGACGAATCACCTGATCCACTGGGTGGCCGTGGCACGCGCCGCGGGCCTCACCATCGACTGGAGCGACTTCGGCGAACTGTCGTCGGTGGTGCCGCTGCTGGCACGCGTGTATCCGAACGGCAGTGCCGACGTCAACGAGTTCCAGGCCGCGGGCGGCACCGGCTTCGTGTTGCGCGAGCTGGCCCGCTCGGGCCTGCTGCATGCCGACGTGACCACGGTCGACACGCGCGGCATCGCGGCCTACGCGCGCGTGCCGGCGCTGGTGCGCGGCCATCTGCAGTGGCGAGACCTGCCCGCTGCCAGCGGCGATGCCGGCATCCTGCGCCCGGCAGACGATCCGTTCTCTCCCACCGGTGGTCTGCGCGTGCTGCACGGCAACCTCGGCCGCGCGGTGATCAAGGTGTCGGCCGTGCCCGACGACCGCCATGTCGTCGAGGCGCCGGCGATGGTGTTCGACAGCCAGCAGGCGCTGCTGGCCGCTTTCGCGGCCGGACAGCTCGAGCGCGACCTCGTCGCGGTGGTGCGCTTCCAGGGCCCGCAGGCCAACGGCATGCCCGAACTGCACAAGCTCACGCCGCCGCTGGCGGTGCTGCAGGGCAAGGGCTTCAAGGTGGCGCTGGTCACCGATGGACGCATGAGCGGCGCTTCGGGCAAGGTGCCCGCGGCGATCCACGTGACGCCCGAGGCGCTGGCGGGTGGCCCGCTGGCCAAGGTGCGCAGCGGCGACGTCGTCCGGCTCGATGCCGACGCCGGCACGCTCGAGGCCAGGGTCGACGCGCAGGCCTGGGGCCAGCGCGAGCCGGCGACGATCGATCCGATCCAGGCCGACGACCATGCGCACGGCCTCGGCCGAGAACTGTTCGCGGGCTTTCGCCGCAACGTCAACGGTGCCGAGCAGGGCGCCTGCAGCTGGCTGTGAAGCCCAGCGGCGCGCTGATTCTTCACGTCGCTGGTTGGGCCGCATGCGATGCAGGCCCGGGCGGCGCGCGACGGCGTGTCGCGAAATCTCCGACCGCGCGGCGGTCAGTGGTCGCGCTGGATCAGCTCGATCTTGTAGCCGTCGGGGTCGGTGATGAAGGCAATCACCGTCGTGCCGCCCTTGACCGGGCCGGCCTCGCGCGTGATGGCGCCGCCGTACTGCTGCGCCTTGCTGCGCACCGCCTCGCAGGTGGCGGCGACGTCGGGCACGCCGATCGCGATGTGGCCGTATGCGCTGCCGAGGTCGTACTTCTCGACGCCGTGGTTGTAGGTCAGCTCGATCTCAGCGTGCTCCGGGTTGCTGCCGTAGCCGAGGAAGGCGAGGTCGTACTTCTGCTCGGGACGCTGCGTGGTGCGCAGCAGCGTCATGCCGAGCACCTTGGTGTAGAAGTCGATCGAGCGCGGCAGGTTGCCGACGCGCAGCATGGTGTGGAGGATTCTCATCGGGGGTCGAAGATCAGGCACGTGGTGGTCGCGTGGGCGAACAGTGTGCCATCGGGACCGATCAGCCGCCCTTGCGCGGTGGCGACCCTGCCGCCGGCGTGGATCACGTCACCCACCGCGCGCACCAGCGGCACGCGATCGCTCAGCGCCTTGACGAAGTTGACCTTCAGCTCCAGCGTCGTGTAGGCCTTGCCCGGCGGCAGCAGCGTGTGCACGGCGCAGCCGACGCAGGAGTCGAGCAGCGTCGCCATCCAGCCGCCGTGCACGCTGCCCAGCGGGTTGTAGTGCCCGAACGCAGGCTTGCCCTGGAACTCGGCATGGCCGGCGCCGACCTCGACCAACCAGAAGTCCAGCGTAGTCGTGATCGGTGCTCGCGGCATTTCGCCAGCCAGCATCGCGTCGAACACCTGCAGTCCCGACTTGCCCGCGATCTGCTCGGGCCGTGCCACGCCCGCCGGCGCGGCACGGGCGGCCAGTTCGGCCTCGCGCGAGCGCCAGCGCTGCAGCGTGTCGTGGCCGGATGCGGGATCGGTCTTCGTGGGATTCATCGCATGTCCTCGTCGCAGCAGGGGTGTGCCTTCGGGCAAAGATTGTAGCTGCAATGATTGCATCTACAATAAACGCATGAACGCCAGCGCAACCACCATCCAGCCGCGCGGCTGCACCAACCTCAAGCTGCGCCAGCTGTCGCGCGCGGTGACGCGCCACTACGACGCCTACGTCGCCCGCACCGGGCTGAAGAACACCCAGTACTCGCTGCTGTCGCACGTGGTGCTGCTGGGGCCGATCCGGCCGGTCGAGCTGGCGCGCCGCATGAAGCTCGACGCCTCGACGTTGACGCGCAACCTGCGGCCGCTGGTGGCGCAAGGGTGGGTCGAAATCGGTCCCGGTGGCGATGCCCGCAGCCGCGCGATCACCGCCACCGATGCCGGCCGTGCCAAGCGCGCCGAGGCACAGCGCGCATGGAAGCAGGCGCAGCTGGCGCTGAACGCCAAGCTCGGGGACGCGCGCGTCGCCCGGCTGCACGACTTGCTCGACGCCTGCCTGGGCGAGTTCGACACCGCACCGGAGTCCCACGATGAATCCTGAAACTCGCCCCGCGGCTGCGCCGCCCGCGTGGGGTTGGGTGCTCGTTGCGGCGGCCGGCACCTTCGCGCTGACGATGGGCGCGCGCCAGTCGATGGGACTGTTCGTCGGCACCATCAACACCCACACGGGGCTCGGCTTGGCCGGCGTCAGCCTGGCCTTCGCGGTGGCCCAGATCTGCTGGGGCCTGACGCAGCCCGTGGCGGGCATGGTCGCCGACCGCTACGGGGCCGGCCGGGTATTGCTTGCAGGGGTGTTGCTGGTGGCACTGGGCACCGCGCTGACGCCCTTCGCGACGACCCACGCCGCGCTGATCCTGTCGATCGGGATCCTGGCCGCCGGCGGGGCCGGCATGGCCGGTCCGGCGGTGCTGCTGGCGGCCACCACGCGGTTGGTGCCAGCGCAGCGGCGCGGCATGGCCGCCGGCGTGGTCAACGCCGGTGGTTCTTTCGGGCAGTTCGTCTTCGCGCCCATCGCCCAGGGCATCACCGCCG
>DATIFD010000630.1:0-8032 GCA_035455385.1 Burkholderiaceae bacterium | reverse complement strand
TCGAGCCGAAGAACGTGGCGGTGTCATTGGGAAGTCATCACATCCCTCATTGGGGCGCATGATGGGAAGCCTCGCACTGGCCGCCAAGATCACCCACGTGCCGTCGATGTACCTGAGCGAGCAGCCCGGCGAGCGCCGCGGCACGCGGCAGGACGCAATCGACGGCCACGTCGAGATCGGCCGCCGCTGCCGCGCGCTCGGTGTCGACACGATCGTGGTGTTCGACACCCACTGGCTGGTCAACGCCAACTACCACATCAACTGCGCGCCGCATTTCAAGGGCACCTACACCAGCAACGAGCTGCCGCACTTCATCAGCAACATGCCGTTCGAGTTCCCGGGCAATCCGGCGCTGGGCAAGCTGCTGGCCCGCGTGTGCAACGAGTACGGCGTCGAGACCCTGGCGCACGACGCCACCACGCTGGGGCCCGAGTACGGCACGCTGGTGCCGATGCGCTACATGAACACCGACCGGCACTTCAAGGTGGTGTCGGTATCGGCGCTGTGCACCGCGCACTACCTCAACGACAGCGCGCGCCTGGGCTGGGCGATGCGAAAGGCCGTGGAAGACCACTACGCCGGCAACGTGGCGTTCTTCGCCAGCGGTTCGTTGAGCCACCGCTTCGCGCAGAACGGCCTCGCGCCGCAGTTCGCGTATCGGATCTGGAGCCCGTTCCTCGAGACGCTCGACCGCCGCGTGGTCGAGTTGTGGCAGCAGGGCCAGTGGCGCGAGTTCTGCGAGATGCTGCCAGAGTACGCCAGCAAGGGTCACGGCGAGGGCTTCATGCACGACACCGCGATGCTGCTGGGTGCGCTCGGCTGGTCCGACTACGACGGCAAGGTCGAGGTGATCACGCCGTACTTCGGCGCCTCCGGCACCGGCCAGATCAACGCCATCTTCCCGGTCACGCCGCAAAGCGGCGCCGCGATTCCGGCGGCGCAGGCGTCCAAGGCCTTGGGGTATCGGGAGTTCGCGCGACTGTAAGGGCCACGCCAAAGGCTGCTGAAAGGCCACTGAAACCGCTCGCGCAGCGCTACATTCGACTCCCGGCCGTCACGCACGGCCGCCCGCCACCCGCGGCGCCGCCTGGCACCGCGGCAAAGGAGACCGGGCATGCATGCGCTCCAGCAGCAGCACATCCAGAGCGTGATCCGGCTCGCGGCCGAACGCCGTGAGCTGCCGCCGCCGCTGGCGTCGTTGCACCAGCCCGACGCGATCATCCGCGACTCGTGGCTGCGTTGCGTCCACGACCACCGCCTGGACCCCACGCGCATGCAGGAGGCGGTGATCCTGCCCTCGCACCTGGTGCGCGAGCACCGCGAGCGCATCGACGACTTCCTGCGCATCGCGCGCCACGGGCTCGAGACGCTGTATCAGCAGGTGGCTGGCATGGGCTACTGCGTGCTGCTGACCGATGCGCGCGGCGTCACCGTCGACTTCATCGGCGACCTGCAGCTCGACACCAGCCTGCGCCGCGCCGGGCTGTACCTGGGCAGCGACTGGAGCGAGCACCACGCCGGCACCTGCGGCGTCGGCACCGCGATTGCCACCGGCCAGGCGCTGACGGTGCACCAGGAGGATCACTTCGACGCCACCCACATTCCGTTGACCTGCACCGCCGCGCCGGTGTTCGATCCGCTGGGGCGGCTCAACGCGATCCTCGACATCTCGGCGCTGACCTCGCCGCAGGCCAAGAGCAGCCAGCACTTGGCGCTGCAGCTCGTCAAGGTCTACGCAAGCCGGGTGGAGAACGCGCACTTCCTGCGCTGCTTCCGCCACGACTGGATCGTCAAGGCGCACCCCACGCCCGAGTTCGTGGAGATCAGCCCCGACCACCTGATTGCGCTCGACGCCGCGGGCCGCATCATCGGCCACAACCGCGCCGCGCAGCAGATGCTGGAGGCCGAGGCCCGCACCAACGTGCTCGGCCTGCCCTTCGAGCGCTTCTTCAGCGTGCGCTTCGACGAGCTGGGCCGCTTCGTGCGCTCGGTCACCGGCGAGCGCCGCGCCGTCACGCTGGCCGGCAGCGGCCGCGTGCTCTTCCTGCACGCGGTGCCGCCGCCGCTGCGCGTGCCCGCCGCGCTGCCCGCACACGGCACCACGCCCGACCCCGCGCTGCCCGCGCCGCTGGCCAGGCTCTCGGGCGGCGACCCCGCGCTCGACCGCCAGATCCAGCGCGCCGCGCGCCTCGTGGACACGCCGGTGAGCCTGCTGCTCACCGGCGAGACCGGCAGCGGCAAGGAGTACTTCGCCAAGGCCGTGCACCAGGCCAGCCAGCGCCGCGGCAAGCCCTTCGTGGCCGTTAACTGCGCGGCCATCCCCGAAGCGCTGATCGAAAGCGAGCTCTTCGGCCACCTGGCGGGCAGCTTCTCCGGCGCGGCGAGCAAGGGCAAGCGCGGCCTGATCCAGGAGGCCGACGGCGGCACGCTCTTCCTCGACGAGATCGGCGACATGCCGCTGCCGCTGCAGGCGCGCCTGCTGCGCGTGCTCGCCGAGCGCGAGGTGCTGCCGGTGGGCGCCACGCGCGCGGTGGCGGTGGACATCCGCGTCATCGCCGCCACGCACCACGACCTGGAGGCGCTGGTGCGCGAGGGCCGCTTTCGCGACGACCTGTTCTACCGCCTGGCCGGCGCGCACCTGCACCTGCCGCCGCTGCGCGAGCGGCGTGATCTGCCGTGGCTGGTGCAGCGCATGCTGCGCGAACAACAACGGGAAGAACCAGCCGAGTCCCCCGCGCGCACGCTGTCGCCCGACGCCGAACAGCTGCTGCGCGCCTACGCCTGGCCCGGCAACCTGCGCGAGCTGCACAACGCGATCGCGTACGCGTGCGCGGTGTGCGAAGGCGGCACGATCGAGATCCACGACCTGCCGGAGGCGGTGCTGCGCGCGGCGTCGGCCGCTGCCGCAGTGTCAGCATCAGCATCAGCGGGCAGCGAGACGGAGGGAGTGGCCGGTATCGCGACGCCGCTGTGCGCCGAGGCGCAGCTCCTGCTGCAGTACCTGCGCGCCTCGCGCTGGAACATCAGCGCGGTGGCACATCAGATGGGGCTGTCGCGGATGACGGTGTACCGGAGGATGAAGCGCTGGGGGATCGAGGGGCCGCGTTGACTGTTGCCACCCGCCCAGGGCTCGGGCCTCAGGTGAGGCTCCAGTGCAGCGTCTGCGGTCGGTTCGAACACGGCTGACGAAGGCGCGGTGTCAGCCACATCGCGATCCTTGAGGGGCCTGGCTGGGTATCTTGCGATCGACCGGTGCTGAAGGTGCTGCTGTCGTTCACGTGGCGACTGGGCAGCACCCTCGTATCGCGCGTCGCTCGAGTGACCGCTGTTCCAGTCCGCCTACTCGCGCAGTCGACCCAACCGAGACGTCCAGTGTCCTGATCTCGTCGCCCCGAAGCAGACGGTCGGGCTCGCACCCAGGTGACAGCCTGAGAACCTGCAGCAAAGCGCACAAATCGGCACCGGCAATCAGAGTGCCCGAAGTGTGGAGCACGGGCCGCGCCCGTGGCCTCGCAAACGGAGATCCACTGCTCGCAGAATCTCATTCGGGAAGTCCGGTCGCTCGCAGGGCGTCGCCCATG
Source organism: Burkholderiaceae bacterium (assembly GCA_035455385.1). Classification (GTDB taxonomy): domain Bacteria; phylum Pseudomonadota; class Gammaproteobacteria; order Burkholderiales; family Burkholderiaceae_C; genus JAEUPI01. The sequence goes on along the minus strand of DATIFD010000630.1, from coordinate 4,451 downwards.
GTACGTGCCAGTCCGGGCTCACAGTCGACGCCCGCGAACTGTCGGCCGAATCGGAAGGAGGGGTGGAGTTCGAGCACGCGCCCGGCAGCCTCTCGCGCTTCCGCCAGACGGCCAAGCTTGGACAGAGCCGCGGCCAGTTGCACGTAGGTGATGCTGTGGCCGGGATTGGCCTGCGCCGAGCGGTACGCCGCTCGGCAGGCCTCCTCGTAGCGGCCGCGCTGAAAGTGGCCCAGGGCCTGAGCATCGAAGGCCGCAAAGCTCCACGGATCGAAGGGACTGAGCCGCATGCCGCGTTCGCTCCATTCGATCGCCCGGTCCGCATCGCCGCCCCACGCAAGGATGACGCTGCCGAGGATGTAGGTCAGCGCGGAGGACGGACTGATGGTCAGCGCAGCCTGCAGCGCCGAAAACGCCGCCGCGCGGTCGTGGCCATCCATGCCGATCGAGAACCCGGCGAGCGTTAGTGCCAGTGCGTCGTCCTGTCCGTGGGCGATGGCCTGGCGAGCGCGATCGATCGACGCTTGGCGTTGCGCCGGTTCCAACCCGTCGCGCAGGTACAGGCAGTGGTGACACATGGCCGCATTGCCATGGGCGAGCGCATAGGTCGGATCCAGCGCGATCGCGCGCTCGAGCAGCACCAATGCGGTCCGAACGCGCGCCGGCATACCGGAGTCCACCTCCGGCTGCGCGCGCAGCACGAGCTCATAGGCGTCCAGACTCTCCGGGCGCCTGCGCTTGACGCGATCGATCTCGACCCGGCGCAGGCTGGGCGCAATGGCGCCCACAGCCGACTGGGCGATGTCGTCCTGCAGCGCGAACAGGTCGTCGGACCGACGGTCGAAGCGCTCCGCCCACACCTGGCTTCCGCTGGTCGCATCGATCAGCCGACAGGTCACACGCACCCTGTCCCCGGCCCTTCGCACGCTGCCTGTCAGCACATACCGCACGCCCAGCTCGCGCCCGACCTGCGTGACATCGATTGCAGTTCCCTGGTAGGCCGACGTCGAATGCTTGGCGATGACGAACAGCCACTTGATCCGCGACAGGCCGGTGACGATGTCGTCGACCATGCCATCGGCGAGGCAGTCCTCCTCGATCTGTGGCCCAGGGTTCGAGAACGGCAGCACCGCGATCGAAGGCATGTTGGGCAGGGGCAGCGAAGTCTCGGCAAGCGGCTTCTTTGCAGGCAACGGGCCGACATAGCGGTAGCCGCGCCGTGGCAGCGTCTCGATCCAGTGCCCGGCGCCCGCCGCGTGCTCGAGAAACCTGCGCAGTGTGGCCATCTGCACGGTCAGGTTGCTGGGTTCGACGACGAGCATAGGCCAGGCCGCCTCGATCAATGCCTGCTTGGACACCGGCTCACCGGCGTGATCGACGAGCGTGCGCAGCAGCGCCACCGCCTTGCGGCCGAGCGGGCTCGGCAGCGAGCCGTGGAACAGCGCTTCGGACTCGACATCGAGCCGGAACGGACCGAGTTCAAGAACATTGGCCATTTGGGCACGACGCCTTTTTTTGCAGATTCTTTGCTGCGATTTCCGAGTACTTTAGGGACGGGCCGGTTCGGCGTCGTCATCATGGCGCTGCCATCCAACGGCAACACAAGGAGCAGTATCCATGAGCACCGAGCCCCTCATCCGCCGGCCCGGCTACACCGACGGGGTCACGATCGGCGGCCAGCCCATGGCCTTTCTCGTGACCGGCGAGCACACGCGGCACACCAGCATGTTCGAGTGGACGATCCCTGCCGGCTTCGCCACCGGCACGCACGTTCACCGCGTGCAGGAGGAGACGTTCTATGTCCTCGAGGGTTGTTGCGAGTGGTGGGTCGGCGCAGAGCGTGTGCTGGCACCCGCCGGAACTTTCCTGTTCGTGCCACCGGGAACGCCCCACAACATCACCAATCCGGGCGACCGGACGGCGCGTGTCCTGATGACCGTCTCACCGCCTGGACACGAGCGCTACTTCCAGGAGCTCGCGGCGATGACCTCCGGCGGCGCGCCCGACGTGCAGGCCGTCGGCGAACTGCGCCGGCGCTACGACACGAAGCAGATGTCGGGGTTGACGGCGTCGAGCTGACTCCCCGACGTTCATCAGTCCGCCTGGAAGATGACTATCGCTTGCGACCGTCAATGGCCGCCAGCGTGAATTCGCGATCATCGCCGACAGCCCGACCTTGGGCGGCCAGGTCCACGCGTCGAATGTCAGCTTCCTGGCGCGCTCGCGAACTCACAGTCCCGGCCATCACCAGTCGTTGGTGTAGGGCGGCTTCGAGCATCACACCTGCATAGAACCGTTCGCTACAGCCCATAGTCGGGCAGCGTGATGTCGTCGTGCAGGTGTCGCCCGATCAGCCATTCGGCCAGGAACGACACGCGCAGAAGCTGGCTCGCCCAGTTGCGAAGCGTGATGCCGACGGCGGTCTTGGGCGCGAAGCTGGACGCGAACTTGGCCGCGCTGGCCTGCTTGTCTTCGAGAAAGGAATGCAGCCGTTCTTGGTAGCGTGCGAACGCGGCGTGGTGGTCGCCCTGCGCGCGCTGCAGCTCGCCGGCGAGCACGTAGGCCTGCGCCATCGCCAAGCCGGTGCCCTCGCCGGCCAGCAGCGACACGCAGGCGGCAGCGTCGCCGATCAGCGCCACGCGGCCCTGGCTCCAGCGCGGCATGCGGATCTGGCTGACCCGGTCGAAGTACAGCTCGCCCGCCGCCTCCAGCGCCGCAAGGATCTGCGGGCATTCCCAGCCGGCGTCGCCGAACGCGCGCTTCAGCACGGCCTTCTTCTGCTCGTTGCTGCTCGGCGCCTGCATCGACAGGTACTCGTCCCGAAACACAAACAGGAACAGTGTTGTGTCGCCGCGCATCGCGAAACGCGACACCTGCCGGCCCGGTACGCTGTGCATCACGTACACCAGCTCGTCACGCGGGCGGTAACCCCGCGCCTCGAAGGCCGCCACGTGGTAGCCCAGGAACACCTCGCGCCCGGCCTCGGCACCAAAGCACAGCCGGCGCACGCGCGAGTGCAGGCCGTCGGCGCCGATCACCAGATCCACCTCGCGTGCAGCGGCATGGTCGAAGCCGATGCGCACGCGATCGGCCTGCTCGTCGATGCGCGCGATCGAATCGCCGAACAGCGTCTCCACCCTGCCGCCCAGCGCCTCGTACACCACGGCTGCGAGATCTGAGCGTTTCACGCTGGTGAAGCGGCCGCGCGTGGATTCACGAAGCACGTCCACCTCGAAGCCGCCGACCGGGCTGCCCCGGTCGTCGACGAGGCGCACTTCGTTGACCTGGTAGCCGCGCTCGCAGATGCGCTCTACCAGCCCCATCTTCTCGGCCACGTCGTAGCCGATACCCCAGAAGTCGATGATGTAGCCGCCGCTGCGCAGCTGGGGTGCCTCTTCCACCAGCAGCACCTCGTGGCCCGCACGTTGCAGCCAGAAGCCCAGTGCGGTGCCAGCGATACCGGCACCGTTGATCGCGATCTTCATCTGTGCTCCAGAATGTCCAGCATGACCAGCGCAAGCACACAGTGTGGGTCACAGCCTCGCGCCGCACCATGACCTCGCGCGCCAATGCGCGGGACATACAGCCCACGCTGTGGGCGCGGGTGGTGCGGGAGACGCTGGCCGCCGCGGGCTCGACGCCAACGCGCTGCGCAGGAAGCTCGGCGTGCAGCAAGCCGAACTCGATCGAGGCGGCGGTCTTTGAACGACCGGTGATTGCGCCCGCCGCCATTCCGGCAGTCGATCGCGAATGACTGGGTCCAGTCTTGACGTCCTGTTCACTGGGCGAAGGGCGCCTGCGCAGCGCTGGCAGTCCGCTACCGGGGCGTAGGCACATCGCCAAGTCTTGTCTCGCCGGGGTCCAGTTCGAATGGCGCATCGCGCGGCGCGCCGCGTGAGTGCAGAGTTGTAAGTCATGTCGGGCTCCTCGGGCATCGACATGGCCGGCACCGTGCGGGCGCCGCGCTGCGGTGCCAACGCCCTGGCCAGGGCACGCGCAGCGGCCCTGCGAAGCCTGGTGCGACGCCCGCTCAGCGCCGCGCGGCAGCGACCGCCTTCTTCGGATTGATCAGGTTGCGCCGCCCGTCGGCGGTGCGGTCGGCGGTGTCGACGATGATCTTGACCAACTGCTCGGGCGTGAGCTTGGGGTTCACCACCAGCAGCTTGCCTGCGAGGTTCGTGACCTGCGGGGCAGCCATCGAGGTGCCCGACAGCGCGACCCGTTTGCCGCCCGGCAGGTAGCTCACGACCTGGTAGCCGTTGGCATGCGCCTTGACCATCGGGCCGTAGCTGGTGAAGCTGGCCTCTTCACCGGCGAGGTCGACCGCGCCCACCGTCAGCATGTTGGGCAGCACGATCGCTGCCGGCACATCCTCGACGAAATTCGGGTCGTTGTTGCTGTTGCCGGCGGCGGCGACGAACAGGATGCCGGGCGCGCTCTGGAACGCCTTCGTC
>DATIFD010000629.1:0-5109 GCA_035455385.1 Burkholderiaceae bacterium | reverse complement strand
GTTGAGCGGCTGGCTGACCCCGCAGTGGGACGCCGACGCGCGCGTCGGTGCCTGCATGACCACGCGCGAGGGCGGCATCAGCGCGCCGCCGTGGGACAGCCTCAATCTCGGCACCGGCAGCGGCGATTCGCCCGACGCGGTGCGCGCCAACCGCGAGCGTCTCGCCGCTGCGATCGGGGCCACGCCGGTGTTCCTGCGCCAGGTGCACGGCGATCGCGTCGTGCGCGTCGATGCCGCGATGGCGTCTGCGCCGCCCGAGGCGGCCGACGCGTCGTGGACCAGCGAGCCCGGTGTCGCCTGTGCGGTGCTGGTGTCCGACTGCCTGCCGGTGCTGCTGGCGGCGCCGCAGGTGGGCGCGGTCGGCGCAGCGCATGCGGGCTGGCGTGGCTTGGCCGCGGGCGTGGTCGAGCGCTGCGTCGAGGCGGTTTGCGCCGGCGCGTCGTGCGCGCCCGGCGAACTCGTTGCATGGCTCGGCCCGTGCATCGGGCCCGATGCCTTCGAGGTGGGCGCCGATGTGCTGCAGGCGTTCGACGTCGAACCCACGCCGGCCAGCCGAGCGCGCTTCCGCTTTCAGCCGCGCGCCGACGGCGATCCGCGCTGGCGTGCCGACCTGGCCGGCCTGGCGCGAGACCGGCTGCAGGCGCTGGGCGTGCGACGGATCAGCGGCGGCCCGTGGTGCACCGTGCAGGACCGCTCACGGTTCTTCTCGTACCGGCGCGACGGCGTCACCGGCCGCATGGCGGCTGCCGTCTGGATCCGGCGCTGAGCGCAACGCCGCGCGCGCGCGTCGCCGCCGCGCCGCGGCGTTCACGATGTACAGCAGCACCGCCAGCGGCGCCGTACCCAGGACCAGCGCGAGCAGCGCGCCGAGCACGGTGCCGCCCGGTGCCGTGGCGTACGCCAGCGCGAACACACCGACCACGAACAGCCATCCGAGCGCGATCGTCACCATTTTGTATTGTGAGTAGCAGTATTGCGTAATGGAAGCGCCACCGAACTGCCTTAAGCTTCCGCCCGTACAGACCCACGCCATCGTAGACAGGCCGCGAGCAGAGGGCGTATCACCGAGCCTTCGGTAAGACGACCGTCGACAAGGCGCCGGCACATCGCCCGAAGATGGTGGGTGTCCAGACCAGGAGACAGCGGATGAAGAGCAAGCCGGTCCAAGAACCGGAGCAGGTGGCGGAAAGCGCGCGCGCCCTCGGCAGCGCGATGGGTGACCTCTGGAAGTCCGTCGCCGGACTGAAACTGCCGATCGACTCCTTCAGCTCGCTGCAGACCGACTACGTCAAGCAGGCCACCGAGCTGTGGAACCAGTCGCTGCTGCGCTCGCGGCCCGACGCCAAGGAAGCCGCGCCCGCGGCCATCGGCGACAAGCGCTTCGCGGCGCCCGAGTGGGCCGGCAACCCGGCGGCCGCGTACACCGCGCAGATGTACCTGCTGAATGCGCGGACGCTGCTGCAACTGGCCGAGGCGATCGAGGGCGATGCCAAGACGCGTGCACGCGTGCGCTTCGCCGTGCAGCAGTGGATCGACGCCATGAGCCCGGCCAACTACCTGGCGCTCAACCCCGAGGCGCAGAAGAAGGCCCTGCAGACCAAGGGCCAGAGCGTCGCGCAGGGCATGCGCCACCTGTGGGACGACCTGCGCAAGGGCACCGTGTCGCAGACCGACGAGACGGTGTTCGAGGTCGGGCGCAACGTCGCAACCACCGTCGGCTCGGTGGTGTTCGAGAACGAGCTGTTCCAGCTCATCGAGTACAAGCCTTTGACGGCCAAGGTGCACCAGCGGCCGATGCTGTTCGTGCCGCCGTGCATCAACAAGTACTACATCCTCGACCTGCAGCCCGACAACTCGCTGATCCGCTACACCGCGGAGCAGGGCCATCGCATGTTCGTGATGAGCTGGCGCAACCCCGACCAGTCGCTGGCCCATCTCACGTGGGACGACTACATCGAGCAAGGCCCGATCGTGGCGATGCGCGTCGTGCGCGAGATCACCGGCTGCGACGACCTCAACGTGCTGGGCTTCTGCGTCGGCGGCACGATCATCGCTACTGCGCTGGCGGTGCTGGCCGCGCGCGGCGAGCGGCCGGCGCACTCGCTGACGCTGTTGACCACGCTGCTGGACTTCAGCGAAACCGGCGTGCTCGACGTGTTCATCGACGAGCCGAGCGTGCAGATGCGCGAGGTCACCATCGGCGAGCAGGCGCCCAACGGCCCCGGGCTGCTCAAGGGCGTGGAGCTCGCCACCACGTTCAGCTTCCTGCGGCCGAACGACCTGGTGTGGAACTACGTGGTCGGCAACTACCTCAAGGGCGAGGCGCCGCCGCCGTTCGACCTGCTGTACTGGAACGGCGACAGCACCAACCTGCCGGGCCCGATGCTCTGTTACTACCTGCGCCACATGTACCTGCAGAACGAGCTGCGCATACCGGGCCGGCTCACGGCGTGCGGCGAGAAGATCGACCTCCGGCGCATCGATCTGCCGACCTTCATCTACGCCTCGCGCGAGGACCACATCGTGCCGTGGACCTCGGCCTACCGCTCCACCGGGCTGCTCAAGGGCAAGCGCCGCTTCATGCTCGGTGCCTCGGGCCACATCGCCGGCGTGATCAACCCGGCAAGCAAAAACAAGCGCAGCTACTGGGTGAACGAAGAGCTCCCGCCCGAGCCCAAGGACTGGCTCGAGGGTGCCGTCGAGAAGCCCGGCAGCTGGTGGAGCGACTGGGCGGCTTGGCTCAAAGCCCAGGGCGGCCCGATGGTGGCTGCGCCGAAGTCGCCGGGCAGTCGCAAGTACAAGGTGATCGAGCCGGCCCCCGGCCGCTACGTCAAGCAGAAAGCGTGAAGAAATGACCCACCCCCGAAGCGGCCTAGCGGCCGCCTCCCCCTCAAGGGGGCAACACCAGCGGCCCGGCAAAGCCGGATCCGCGGTGTTCGCTTGAAACTCAGTTGCACCACCGAGAAGGACATCACCATGGCATCCGAAATCGTCATCGTCTCCGCCGCCCGCACCGCGGTGGGCAAGTTCGGCGGCACGCTCGCCAAGACCCCGGCGCCCGAGCTCGGCGCCGCGGTCATCAAAGCCGTGCTCGAGCGCTCGGGCGTCGCCGCCGACCAGGTGAGCGAGGTCATCCTCGGCCAGGTGCTGCAGGCCGGTGCCGGCCAGAACCCGGCGCGCCAGGCGCTGATCAAGGCCGGGCTGCCCAACAGCATCCCGGCGATGACCATCAACAAGGTCTGCGGCTCGGGCCTGAAGGCGGTGATGCTGGCCGCGCAGGCGATCCGCGACGGCGACAGCGACATCGTCATCGCCGGTGGCCAGGAGAACATGAGCCTGGCGCCGCACGTGCTGCACAACTCGCGCGACGGCCAGCGCATGGGTGACTGGAAGCTGGTCGACTCGATGATCACCGACGGCCTGTGGGACGTCTACAACCAGTACCACATGGGCGTCACGGCCGAGAACGTGGCCAAGAAGTACGGCATCACGCGCGAGCAGCAGGACGCGCTGGCGCTGGCCAGCCAGCAGAAGGCCGCCGCCGCGCAGGAGGCCGGCCGCTTCAAGGACGAGATCGTGCCGTTCTCGATCGCGCAGAAGAAGGGCGATCCGATCGTCTTTGCGGCCGACGAGTTCATCAACCGCAAGACCAGCGCCGAAGCGCTGGCCGGCCTCAGACCCGCGTTCGACAAGGCCGGCAGCGTCACCGCCGGCAACGCCTCGGGCATCAACGACGGCGGAGCCGCGGTGCTGGTGATGAGTGCCAAACGCGCCGATCAACTGGGCTTGCAACCGCTGGCGCGCATCGCCAGCTATGCCAGCGCGGGCCTCGACCCGGCCTACATGGGCATGGGCCCGGTGCCGGCGGCCACCAAGGCGCTGCAGCGCGCCGGCTGGAAGCCGGCCGACCTCGACCTGCTGGAGATCAACGAGGCGTTCGCCGCCCAGGCCTGCGCGGTGCACAAGGAGATGGGCTGGGACACCAGCAAAGTCAACGTCAACGGCGGCGCGATCGCGATCGGTCACCCCATCGGTGCCTCGGGTTGTCGCATTTTGGTGACCCTGCTGCACGAGATGCAGCGCCGTGGTGCGAAGAAGGGAATCGCCTCGCTGTGCATCGGCGGCGGCATGGGCGTAGCGCTCACCGTCGAACGTTGATCCAACTCAGCCGCGCGGCGCGGCTTGCGGGGCAACCCGCTTGACCGCGCGCTGCGGGCGCCGCACCCTCAACACTCGATCATCAGGACAATTCAGGAGCAAGCCATGGCACAGAAAGTGGCCTACGTTACCGGCGGGATGGGCGGCATCGGCACCGCGATCTGCCATCGTCTCTTCAAGGGCGGGTTCAAAGTCATCGCCGGCTGCGGCCCGACGCGCGACTATCAAAAGTGGATCGACGAGCAGAAGGCGCTCGGCTTCACGTTCTACACCTCGGTGGGCAACGTTGCCGACTGGGACAGCACCGTGCAGGCCTTCACCAAGGCGATCCAGGAGCACGGCACGATCGACGTGCTGGTCAACAACGCCGGCATCACGCGCGACCGCATGTTCGTCAAGATGACGCGCGAAGACTGGGACGCGGTGATCAACACCAACCTCACCAGCATGTTCAACGTCACCAAGCAGGTGGTGCCGGGCATGATCGAGAAGGGCTGGGGCCGCATCATCCAGATTTCATCGGTCAACGGCGAGAAGGGCCAGGCCGGCCAGACCAACTACTCAGCCGCCAAGGCCGGCATGCACGGCTTCACGATGGCGCTGGCGCAAGAGGTGGCCAGCAAGGGCGTCACCGTCAACACCGTGAGCCCGGGCTACATCGGCACCGAGATGGTCAAGGCGATCAAGCCCGAGATCCTGGAAAAGATCGTCAGCACCATTCCCGTCAAGCGCCTGGGCACGCCCGAGGAGATCGGCTCGATCGTGGCGTGGCTCGCGGGTGACGATTCGGGCTTCACCACCGGTGCGGACTTCTCCTGCAACGGTGGTCTCCATATGGGCTAGGGCGAAGCCCTAGCCCATATGGGACCACCTGCGGTGGTGAAACCACTGCTCCCCCGAGCCCCCTCCGGGAGGGGGCTCTAGTCAGCGGTGGAATGGAAGGCCGGCGTT
>DATIFD010000628.1:0-2896 GCA_035455385.1 Burkholderiaceae bacterium | reverse complement strand
CGTTCAAGTTCGTCTTCCTGTGGACCGACCTCGCGCTGTGGGCGCTGTTCGTCGCGCTCGCGTCGTACGCCTGGCACGTGTCGCGGCAGCCGCCGCTGCGCGCCACCTGGGGCCGCGCGATGCGCGACGGTGCCACGCTCGCCGCGGCCGCGGTGCTGGCGCTGTTCATGCTCGTCAGCGCGGTCGACAGCGTGCACTTCCGCCGCGCGCTGCCCGCCGCGCCGGGCCAAACGGCCGGCGTGACCTTCTACGACACACGCACGACGTCGCTGCTCGACGTGCTGCTCGCGCGGCCGCTGGCGATGCGCGAGTCGAGCTACTCGGCACCGCTGGCCACGCATGCGCTGCTGAAGCAGAACGTCGAGCGCGACGGCGTCACCGTGCGCGAAGTGCCGCGGCTGAGGTTCGGCGGCGCGCACCTGGCCGACCCCGCGCGCGATTGGGCGAGCGACGTGCTGGCCCGCGTCGCCGCCGGTGCGGCGGGCGGCCTGCTGGTCACGTTGGCGGCTTCGCTGGCGCTGGCGGCAGCGCTGGCGCGTGAGCGCGGCACGTTGTGGGCGCGCTGGCGGGCGATCGTCGGCGGCCGCACGCGCCATCCCTGGCGCGTGGCGCTGCTGACGCTGGCGGCGACTGCGCTGGCGGCCGGCCCGGTGGTGGCGCTGATGGGCCACTACCACGTGCTCGGCACCGATCGCACCGGCAACGACGTGCTGGTGCAGGCGCTGAAGAGCGTGCGCACGGCGTTCGTCATCGGCACGCTGGCGACGCTGGCCACGGTGCCGGTGGCGCTCGGGCTCGGCGTGCTGGCGGGTTACTTCAGGGGCTGGGTCGACGAGGCGGTGCAGTACCTGTACACGGTGCTGAGCTCGGTGCCCAACGTCCTGCTGATCGCCGCCTGCGTGCTGATGGTGCAGGTCTACATCGACACGCATGCGGAGCTGTTCGACACCGGTCTGGAGCGCGCCGATCTGAAGATGTTCCTGCTGTGCGTGATCCTCGGGCTCACCGGTTGGGCGACGCTGTGCCGGCTGGTGCGCGCCGAGACGCTGAAATTGCGTGACCTGGAGTTCATGCAGGCGGCAGAGGCCTTCGGCGTGCCGCACCTGCGCACGATGACGCGACACGTCGTGCCCAACGTGATGCACCTGGTGCTGATCACGACCGTGCTCAACTTCTCGGATCTGATCCTCTACGAAGCCGTGCTCACCTACGTCGGCGTCGGCGTCGACCCGAGCGTCAACAGCTTCGGCGGCATGATCAACCTGGCGCGCAGCGAGATGAGCGGCGACCCGCTGGTCTGGTGGTCGTTCATTGCCGCGTTCGGCTTCATGCTCGCGCTGGTGCTGGCGGCCAACCTGTTTGCCGACGGCGTGCGCGACGCCTTCGATCCGCGCGCACGGGCTTTCCGGCCGCAGCGCGCGGCGCCGAACAAGGCCGCCTGAATGCGATGCTGACGGTCGACCGCCTCAGAGTCGAGCTCGATGCTGACGCCGGCCTCGTGCGCGCGATCGACGGCCTCGGTCTGGCGATTGCGCGCGGCGAGACTTTCGCGCTGGTGGGCGAGTCGGGCTGCGGCAAGAGCATGACGGCACTGGCGCTGATGCGCCTGCTGCCCGACAACGGCGAGATCACCGCCGGCGCGGTGACCCTGGCCGGCACCGACGTGCTGGCGCTGCCCGAGAGCCGCATGCGCGCCGTGCGTGGCGGCCGCATCGGCATGATCTTTCAGGAGCCGGCCACCAGCCTGAACCCGGTGATGCGGGTCGGCGACCAGATCGTCGAGGCGATCGAGGCGCACACCGAGTTGCGCGGGGCGGCCGCCCGCGAGCGGGCGCTGCACTGGTTGCGCAAGGTCGGCATCCCGGAGCCCGAGCGACGCATCGACGACTACCCGTTCCGCCTGAGCGGTGGCCAGCGGCAGCGCGTGATGATTGCGCTGACGCTGGCCGCGGAGCCCGATTTCCTGATCGCCGACGAGCCGACTACCGCGCTCGACGTGACGATCCAGGCGCAGATCCTCGATCTGCTGCGCGACCTGCAGCGCGAGCACGGCATGGGGCTGCTGCTGATCACCCACGACCTGGCCGTGGTGGCCGGCATGGCGAACCGGGTGGCGCTGATGTACGCCGGCCAGATCGTCGAGGTGGCGCACGCCGACGACTTCTTCGCCGCCCCCAAGCACCCGTACGCGCGCGCGCTGCTGCGGGCGCTGCCCGATGCACAGCGCCGCGCGCAGGCGCTCGAGGCGATCGGCGGCAGCGTGCCGCCGCTGACGCGTGCCTTCGCGGGCTGCCGCTTCAGCGAGCGCTGCAGCCAGGCGCGCGACGAGTGCGCCCGCACGGTGCCCGAGTTGCTGCAGGCGCAGGGCCACTGGGTGCGGTGCCTGCGCTATGCGCAGGCGGTCCCGTGGCCGGATCAAGCGGGCCGTGCCGCCGCAGTGCCGGCCGCGGCGACGACCGAGCGGCCACCCGTGGGCGAGCCCCTGCTGCAGGTGCGCGACCTGGCCGTTCGCTTCCCGATCCGCGGCGGCTTGCTGCAGCGTCGGGTGGGTGCGTTCGAGGCGGTGCGTGGCGTCGGCTTCGACATCGCCGCCGGCCGCACGCTGGCGCTGGTGGGCGAGTCGGGTTGCGGCAAGACCACCACCGGCAAGGCCATCGTGCAGCTGCTGCGCCGTCACGCCGAAATCTCGGGCCAGGCGCTGTTCGCGGGGCGCGACCTGTTCGCGCTCGAGGGCGCCGACCTGCGCGCGGTGCGGCGCGACGTGCAGATCGTCTTCCAGGATCCCTACGCGTCGCTGAACCCGCGGATGCGCGTGCGCGAGATCGTCGAGGAGCCGCTCGTCATCCACGGGGTTGGATCGAAGGCCGAGCGCCGGGTGCGCGTCGACGAGCTGTTC
>DATIFD010000627.1:0-3376 GCA_035455385.1 Burkholderiaceae bacterium | reverse complement strand
CCAAGCGCGCCCTCGCGCTCAACAGCGCGGCCGTGATCTTTGCGCACAACCATCCGTCGGGCACCGCCGAACCCTCGCGCGCCGACGAGTTCCTCACCCAGTCGCTGAAGTCGGCGCTGCAGCTGGTGGACGTGCGCGTGCTCGACCACCTGGTGGTCGGCCAAGGTCAAGTGGTGTCGTTCGCCGAGCGGGGCCTTCTGTGAAACCCAGGCTGAAAGCCAAGGGGCTCGAGCACCTGAAAGCGTTGCACGAGCACCTGCAGCGCGAACGCGCCGCGCACGAGGCCCGTGCGGCGCGCGCCGCACAGCAGCTGGCGCGCAAGTCGGCCGACGCCAACCAGTTCGCCGACGCGGTGGGACCGGTGCGGGCGCTGCGCCGCCACGACCGCGCCGACGTGCCGCGCGAGCGGCCCGAGCCGCACCCGCGGCAGCGCGAGCTCGACGAGCGCCGCGCGATGCGCGAGGCCCTGTCCGACGAGGTCGACGTCGAGTCGCTGCTGCTCACCGATGACGGACTGAGCTTTCGCCGCCCCGGCATCGGGCCCGACGTGCCGGCCCGGCTGCGTCGCGGGCAGTGGGCACTGCAGGCCGAGATCGATCTGCACGGCCTGACCCGCGAGGCCGCCCGCGATGCTCTGGTGGCCTTCCTGCGCGAAGCCCACCGTCGCGGCCAGCGCTGCGTACGCGTCGTCCACGGCAAGGGACACGGCTCGCCGGGACGGCAGCCGGTGTTGAAGGAAAAGGTGCAGCGCTGGCTGGCGCAGCGCAACGAGGTGATCGCGTTCGCACAAGCCAGCGGCGCGCAAGGTGGCGCCGGCGCGCTGCTGGTGCTGCTGGCGCCGCGCGGCGCGTCGCGGTGAGGGCTGCTAGCCGGCGCGGTTGCGCATCCAGTCCGCCGTGCCCCGAAACGCCTGCCGCAAGGCCTCGGCGAGCGCGGGTTCGACGCCGCACTCGCGCAGCGCCTGCGTCATGCACGCCATCCACTGGTCGCGCTCGGCATCGCCGATCGGGTACGGCAGGTGGCGCGCGCGCAGCCGCGGGTGACCGAAGCGCTCGATGTAGTGGTTGGGGCCGCCGAGCCAGCCGCACAGGTACCAGAACAGCTTGTCGCGCGACCCCTCCAGTGTGACCGGGTGCAACGCGCGCAGCCCGGCATACGCGGGCTCGAGATCCATCAGGTCGTAGAAGCGGTCGACCAGCGCCCGCACGGCGCCCTCGCCGCCCAGGCGCTCGAACGGCGTCTGCTCGTCGGCCATCGGCGCGCTCAGCCCGCGATGTGCTTGGCCGCAGCGGCCACGATGGCCTGGCCGGCCGGCGACCCGGGCGCGCCCTCGAGCAGCAGCTCGCGCCTGGCCACCGCTTCGCGCACGGTGGCATCGAGCGGAATCTCGCCGAGCAGCTCGATCATCACCGGCTTGTCGAGCCCCGAGTTCACGAAGCGGTCGACCACCAGCTGCAGCTGCTTGCGGATGGCGCGTGCCTCGCCAGGACGATCCACCTGGTTGACGAGCAGGCGGATCAATCGGCGCGGCTGCGTGCTGGCCAGCACCTTGATCGTCGCGTACGCGTCGGTCAGCGACGTCGGCTCGGGCGTGGCCACGATCAGCACCTCGTCGGCCAGCGAGATCGTGTAGAGCACGACGTCGGAGATGCCCGCACCGGTGTCGAGCAGCACGCGGTCGAAGCGCGGACGCACGCGCTGGATCACGTCGTGCAACTGGTCGCGCACCGTGGGCGTCAGGCGGGAGTATTCGATCATGCCCGAGCCGGCCAGCAGCACCGAGAAGCCGCCGGGCGCCGGCAGGATGGCGTCTTCGAGCTGCGCCTGGCCCGTGAACACGTCGTGCAGTGTCAGCTTGGGGTACAGGTTGAGCACGACGTCGAGGTTGGCGAGTCCGAGGTCGGCGTCGAGCACCAGCACCCGCTCGCCCTGGCGTGCCAGCGCCGCGGCGAGGTTGGCGGTGACGAACGTCTTGCCGACGCCGCCCTTGCCACTGGTGACCGCGGTGATGCAGGCCCCGCCGGCACGGACGGGCGTGGTGTCGCTGGTGTCGATGGTGTCGGGTGCGGTGGCGGGGCTCATGCCGGGCTATTCATGTGAAATCCTGGAACGACGAGCTCGCGAACAGCAGGCCCTTCTCTTCGGCGCTGACCAGCGGCACCGCGGTCGGCTCGAGGCAGCAGCGGTTGCGCCCTTCGCTCTTGGCGCGATACAGCTGCAGGTCGGTGCGGTCCATCCACAGACGCGCGGTGGTGCGAACCCATTGCGGCGCGAAGGCGCCGCCGACGCTGACCGTGACGCTCACCGACTCGCCGGGCGCCACTTCGACCGGCACGCGTGCCACTCGCTTGCGGATGCGCTCGGCCACCTGCGACCCGAATGCGGCCGGGCAATTGGGCAGCACGATCGAGAACTCCTCGCCGCCGACGCGCGCCACCAGGTCCATCGGTCGCACCGTCTCGGCCAACGCTCGGCCCACCGCCTGAATCACGAGATCGCCCGCCGCGTGGCCGTAGGTGTCGTTGACGTGCTTGAAGTGGTCGATGTCCAGCGTCAGCAGCAGCGCGGGCTCGCCGGAGCGCGCCACGCGGTCGATCTCGCGCGCCAGCGACAGCTCGAAGCTGCGCCGGTTGGCCAAGCCGGTCAGCGCATCGCGACTCGACAGGTCGACCAGCGCGTCGATCAGCGCCTGCAGCCATTCGTCGCTCATCGGCTCGCCGGGCAGCGGCGGATGACCCGACTGCTGCAGCAACTGCAGCGCCACGTCGGGGTGGCCCCCACGCCGCGACGCCGCACCCGCGGGGTGCAGCGTGTCGGGTCTGGCGGGCGAATCCACGCGCGGGTCGGTCTTGCGGCTGCTTGCAGTCGGCGCGGCCAGTCTAGCCGCCCCGCTGCGCCCCGGGCCGCGAATTGAGCCCCGAAGCGGGCCCATCTCCAGCGCATGCGGGCACTCGCGTCCCGGCAAGATTTCCAGCCACCGACCGCAGTCCATGCCAGCCGCCATTCGCGACAGCAGCCCCGCTTCGCTGCACGCCAGCCTGGGGCCCGAGTTCCCTTTCTCGGCGAAGGACTTCGAGCGCGTGCGGCAGTTGATCCACGACTTCGCCGGCATCCACCTGCACGCCGGCAAGCAAGCCATGGTGTACAGCCGGCTGTCGCGGCGCCTGCGCGAAACGGGCCACCGATCGTTTGCCGACTACCTTGGATGGCTGCAGCGCCCCGGCGACGGCGCGGCGCGCGCCGAGTGGCAACACTTCGTCAACGGCCTGACGACCAACCTGACGTCGTTTTTCCGCGAGGCGCATCACTTCGACTGCCTGGCACAGGACCTGCGCGATCGCCAGGGATGCGACCTGCGCATCTGGTGCGCCGCAGC
>DATIFD010000626.1:0-2788 GCA_035455385.1 Burkholderiaceae bacterium | reverse complement strand
GGCTTCCATGCAGGTGAGGATCTGCCCCGCCAGCTTGCCGCCGCCAGTGGCGTCGAAGGCGATCGTCGCGCCGGTGGCCGCGAGCGCCTGCGTGAGGTCGCTCATGAAGCTGGGCGCGCTGCTGTTGCACACGTGCTTGGCGCCGGCGTCGCGCAGCAGCGCTTCCTGCTCGGGCTTGCGCACGATGTTCACCAGCGGCACGCCGTCGGCGATGCAGATGCGGTTGAGCATCTGCCCCAGGTTGCTCGCCGCCGCGGTGTGCACCAGTGCCTTGTGGCCCTCGCGGCGCATGGTCTCCACCATGCCGAGCGCGGTGAGCGGGTTCACGAAGCACGACGCGGCCTCGGCCGGCGTGGTGCCGGGAGGCAGCACGAGACACTGGTCTTCGGCGATGGTGCGGTATTGCGCGTACATCGCGCCGCCGAGCATCGCCACCGTCTTGCCCAGCAGCGCCTGCGCGGCGGCCGAGTCGCCCGCGGCCACCACGGTGCCGGCGCCCTCGTTGCCGCACGGCAGCGCCTGGCCCGCGCGGCCGGCCATCGCGCGCATCAGGCGCTCGGGCACGCGCGCGGTGGCCTTGGCCTGCGCGCCGCTGCCGCTGGTGGCGAGCGTGCCTTCGACGTCGGCGGCGCCGAACAGCAGCCCGATGTCCGACGGGTTGATCGGCGCCGCCTCGATGCGCACCACCACTTCGTTGGGTTTGGGCGGTGCGACCTCGACGCTGTGCAGCGCGAGCTCGAGCTCGCCGGCGGGGGTGATCAGCGAGCGCAGTTGCAGGTTGCGCGGGGGAATGGGGGTGCTCATGGTGCTCCCTCGTTAAAGAGCGCAATGTACGGCGCGCATCGAAGAATGGCTGCCCCGTCGTGCGCGGCGCCTGCTCGGTCGCTCACCCGCCACGCGGCATGACAGGCGGCATAACGCGACAATGGCTCGATGGAACCTGCACAACCCCTCGCGCTCGTGCTCGGCGCCAATGGCCGGCTCGGTGCCGCGGCGGTACAGGCGTTTGCCGCCGCCGGCTGGGCGGTGGCGGCGCAGGCGCGCCGCGCGCCCGCCGCCGCGCCGCCGCCCGGGGCCACGCATGTGCCGCTGCCGCTCGACGATGCAGCAGGCCTGGCGGCTGCCGCGGCAGGCGCGAGCGTGGTGGTGTACGCGGTGAACCCGCTGTACACGCAGTGGTCGGCGCAGGCGATGCCGCTGCTGGCGCAGGGCATCGCGGTGGCGCGGCGCCTGAACGCCCCGCTGATGCTGCCGGGCAACGTGTACAACTTCGGCGCCGGCATGCCGCCCGTGCTGAGCGAGCGCACGCCGCAGCAGCCCACCACGCGCAAGGGCCGCATCCGCGTGCAGATGGAGGGCGAGCTGCGCGCCTTGGCCGGCCGCGGCGAGCTGCGCAGCATCGTCGTGCGCGCGGGCGACTTCTTCGGCGGCGGCACCGGCAGCTGGCTCGACCTGGTGGTCGCCAAGTCGCTGCGCCAGGGCAAGCTGGTGTACCCGGGGCCGCTCGACGTGCCGCACGCATGGGCTTACCTGCCCGACCTGGCGCGCGCGTTCGTGGCCGCCGCGTCGCACGCGGGCGAGCTGCCCGCGTTGGCCGACCTGCCGTTCGCCGGCCACACGCTCACCGGCGCGCAGCTGCTCGATGCCATCGAGCGCGCGGCGCGCACGCTCGGCGTGGCGCCGGCGGGCGGCACCTTCAAGCGCGGCGGCATGCCGTGGCCGCTGCTCAAGCTCGGCGGCCTGGTGGTGCCGATGCTGCGCGAGATCGCCGAGATGTCGTACCTGTGGCGCGTGCCGCATGCGCTCGACGGCAGCGCGTTGCAGGCCGCGGTGGGGCCGCTGCCCGCCACGCCGATCGACGAGGCGATGCGCGACGCGCTGCGCGCGCTCGGCTTCGGGAGCCCGCGATGACCTCGCCGTGCCTGGCGGCGGCGCTGGCCTACCGCGCACGCGGCTGGTCGGTGATCGCGGTGGAGCCGCGCGGCAAGCGGCCGCTGGTGGTGTGGCGCGCGTTTCAGCACCGCGTGGCGTCGGTGAGCGAGGTCGAGGGCTGGTATCGCCGCTGGCCCGCCGCCAACGTGGGCATCGTCACCGGCGTGGTGTCGGGGCTCGTGGTGGTGGACGTCGATGCGCGGCACGGCGGCCACGAGAGCCTGGCGCAGCTCGAAGGCGTGCACGGGCCGCTGCCCGCCACCGTGGAGGCCGCCACCGGCGGCGGCGGACGGCACCTGTACTACGCGCACCCCGAGGGTGGCCTGCACCCCAACCGCGTGGCGATGCATCCGGGCATCGATCTGCGCGGCGACGGCGGCTGCGTGGTGGCGCCGCCGTCGGTGCACCCGAGCGGGCGGCCCTACGAATGGGTGGCCGGCCACGCGCCCGACGATCTCCCGCTGGCCGCGCTGCCGGCGTGCTTCGACCCCGCACCTGCGGCGGCCGCGGCCACGGCGCATGCGGGGCACTCGCGCGCGCATTGGCGCCAGCTGATGCGCGAAGGCGTGGTCGAAGGCCGCCGCAACGCGACGCTGGCCTCGCTCACCGGCCACCTGCTGTGGCGCGGCGTCGACCCCGAGATGGCGCTGGAGCTGATGCTGGCGTGGAACCGCGTGCACTGCCGCCCGCCGCTGCCCGACGGCGAGGTGGCGCAGGTGGTGCAGAGCGTGTCGCACCTGCACGAGCGCGAGTTCGAGGCCGACGCGGCCTCGGCGCCCGACTGAGCGGGCCTGCTCCGGCGCAACACGGGCGCGCTGACGACAATAGCGTCATGTCGTTCCACCCCGCCGTCTCC
>DATIFD010000625.1:0-2358 GCA_035455385.1 Burkholderiaceae bacterium | reverse complement strand
GCTCACGTTACGCGAGCGCGACGGCGACGCCATGTTGAGCGCCACGGGCGCGTGGCAGCCGGGTGATGCCGCCGCGCCATTCGCACTGCGCGGCACCTGGCAGGCGCTGCGTTGGCCACTCACCGGCGAACCGCAGGCGCGTAGCCCGCAGGGCAGCTTCGCAGCACAAGGCACCATCAACCGTTATCGCTTCGATCTCGAAGGCATGCTCGATCTGGCGTACCTTGGGCGCCTCACCTTGCACAGCCGTGGAGATGGCGATCGCGAAGGCCTCGCTATTGCCGCCGCCGAAGCACAGTGGCTCGATGGCCAGCTAACGGCGAGTGGGCAAGTGCATTGGACCCCGGAGCTGCGCTGGCAGTTGCAGCTGGCCGGTCGCGATCTCGATCCCGGCGTGCTGCACCCCGACTGGCCGGGTCGCCTCGCCCTGCACGCCGCGAGTCACGGCCACTATGGCAAGCGCCTCGACGCCGAACTCAGGATCGAGGAGCTGGCCGGCACGCTACGCAACAAACCTTGGCGCTTGACGGGTGGTGCGAGTATCTCGGGCGAACAATACACGCTGGAGGCGCTCGAGCTACGCGCCGGCGGCGCGCGCCTGCAGGCCACCGGCCGGGTTGATAAGCAGTGGGAGCTTGCGTGGCAGTTGGCCGCGCCCGATCTTGCCGACCTGCTGCCGAATTCGAGTGGCGGTGTCAGCGCAAGCGGCCGGCTGAGCGGTGCGCGTCAGCAACCGTACGTGAACGCACAATTAAGCGCGCGCTCGCTCGCCTGGCGCGATGATCGCGCCGCGGTACTGGACGCCACGGTCGAGCTCGATCTAGCCGATCGCGTCGACTCGCGCATCACGCTTCAGGTCGAGGAGCTGCGGGCGCGCGGCCTCGACCTCGATCATGTGGAGTTCAATGCGCAGGGCCGGTTGGCCGATCACCGGCTGCGCGCCAGCGCGCGTCGCGCCGATGCGCACGCGCGCCTGGAAGCGGCCGGCGGTTTGCAGGCACGGCAATGGCGCGGTACGTTGCTCAATAGCGACGTTGGAAATGCTCGCGTCGGCGCCTGGCGCCAACGGGAACCGGTAGCGATCGAGGTCGGACGCGATGCGTTCGCGCTCGCTTTGTTGTGCCTGGAGCAGAACGCATACCACGCTTGTGTCGACGGCACAGGGCGAGCAGCACACGGCGGGCGCGCCAGCATGCAGCTCGCCGGCGTGCCGCTCGCCGTGCTCGAGCCCTGGGTCGGCGCGGGTGTGCGACTCGAGGGTCGTGTCACGGGTCAGACGCGCCTGGCGGTGGCCACCGACGGTGGTCTCGATGGCGACCTCGCACTCGATGTCGGTGCCGGTGCGCTGCGCCTCGACGAAGCCGGCGAGGCCGCGACGGCGGTCGAAATTGACGGCATCACGCTGCGGGCGCGCGCCGCCGCCGACCGGCTGCAGACAACGGCCACACTCACCTTGACAGGTGCCGGTGCCGCGCACGCCGAGCTCGACATGCCGTTCGCGCCGTTCAAGGCCAAGCCCGCCAACGACCACGCGCTGCGTGGCACACTGCGTGCGCAGTTCGACGAACTCGGGCTGCTCGCCATATTCGCGCCGGAGCTGTTGCAACCGCGCGGGCACCTGCAACTTCAGGTCGAACTGGGTGGCAGCCTCGAGTCGCCTGAGGTCCGCGGCGAGGCGCGGCTCGAACAGGGCCGCGCGGGCGTCGCCGGTCTCGGAATCACGCTCGAAGACGTACGCGCGAGCGCGCGCGGCGACAACGCGCACCGCATCGTGGTGCGGGCCGAAGCGCGCTCGGGGCCAGGCACGCTCAACGTCGACGGGCAGATCGAGCTCGGCACTGAGGCGCCGTGGCACACGCAGTTGCAGTTGCGTGGACAGAACTTCGAGGCCGTCCACACCCCCGGGTACATGCTCATCGTCTCACCCGATCTTCGGCTACGGGCGCAGCCGCGCACGCTGCGCGCTGGCGCCCAGACCTCGCCGGATGTCGTCGTGCTCGGCGCCGGCCCCGAAGCTCGCGCCGGGCAAGTCGCGGTAAACGCCAATGTGCACGTGCTGCTCGGCAGACAGGTGCGCGTGATGACCAGCAACATCGACGCCTATGTCGAAGGCGACGTCTTCGTGCACGACACGCCCGCCAAGCCCACGACCGCGAGCGGCGAACTGCGCGTGACGCGTGGCATCTACCGCGCTTACGGCAAGGACCTCGACATCGATCGCGGCCGCCTGATCTTCACCGGCGGCGCGGTCGACGATCCGGAGGTCGATCTGCGCGCCGTTCGCCGCGTGGAAAACGTGACCGCCGGCATCCAGGCACGCGGGCGCCTGCAGAAACCGGAGGTGACCCTGTTCTCGGA
>DATIFD010000624.1:0-6888 GCA_035455385.1 Burkholderiaceae bacterium | reverse complement strand
ACTCGATCGGCATCGAGCTCGAGGGGCTCCAGGGCGATCGCTTCTCCGCTGCACAGTACAGACAACTCGTTACGCTGTTGCGCGCGTTGTCGCGGCGCTACGCGATCGATGCGGTGGTCGGCCACGAGCACGTCGCACCGTCGCGCAAACGAGACCCGGGCCAGGGCTTCGACTGGAACCGGCTTGCCCGAGCGCTGCGCTGGAGACGGGCCCGCGTGCCTTTCGCCACGCAGGCTTGACGCGCCTTGCGCTCGCGAATCGCGCTGCAATCGAGCAGCGGCGCGCTCCGCGCATCTGTCATCGAAGCACTGTGCCGACGAGCGCGCACTGCTCGCGCCCCCACACCGCATTGCGGGCGACTCTGTGGTTGCGTCAAGAGGGAAAAGCACGCTAGCGGTAGTGGGTTGAAGCCACGCTGGGCCCCAGATATAGTGTCCCTGCGTGATAAGCTCCACACCCGACGCCGACACATGATCAGGTCGCAACCACTGGGCGATGACACATCGACCGCGGTGGCCGACGCGATCGCGGCGAAGCGCACGTCACGACGTCGCGATTCACTTGCTCGCCAGCAGCCGGTGCATCGGGGTACACAACCCCGGTGCGCGCCAGCGATCCGGTGCGATCGACCGGCGAGCCCGTGAACGCGACGTCGACGCTTTCTTACTCCATCGAACCGCCAGTCCACGACAGGGGAACCCATGCAAGCAGTGACGTCCAGGACCGACGAACCGACGACGATTCCGCGCCGCGCTGCAACTGCGGCCGCCACCGAGTCGACCTATGCCGGCTACCAGATCATCCGCCGCAATGGCGCGGTGGTGATGTTCGAGCCCAACAAGATCGCGGTGGCCCTGATGAAGGCCTTCCTGGCGGTGCATGGGACACAGGGCGCCGCATCGGCGAGCGTGCGCGAGACCGTCGACGCGCTCACGGAGACGGTGGTGCGTGCGCTGCTGCGCTCGCGGCCCGGCGGCGGCACCTTCCACATCGAAGACGTGCAGGATCAGGTCGAGCTGGCATTGATGCGCGGCGGCCACCACGAGGTGGCACGCGCCTACGTGCTGTACCGAGAGCGCCGTGCGCAGGAGCGTGCCAAGCAGATCAGCGAGGCGCCGCCGCGCGAGGCGGCGCTGCACGTGACCGACGATGGCCGGCGGGTGCCGCTCGACGTCGGTGCCCTGCAAGCCCTCGTCGAGGCCGCATGCGCTGGGTTGGGCGAGGACGTGCGCGCCGAGCCCATCCTGGCCGAGACCCGGCGCAACCTCTACGACGGCGTGCCGATCGACGAGGTGCACAAGGCGGCGATCCTGGCCTCTCGCACCCTGATCGAGAAGGAGCCGGCCTACACCCGCGCCACCGCGCGGCTGCTGCTGCACACGATCCGCAAGGAAGTGCTGGGTGAAGAGGTGGCGCAGGCGGCGATGTCGCAGCGCTATGGGCAGTACTTTCCGCAGTTCGTCGCCAGCGGCATCGAGGCCGAGCTGCTCGACCCCGCGCTGCGGCAGTTCGACCTGCCGCGGCTTGGCGCGGCGCTGAAGCCCGAGCGCGACCTGCAGTTCGACTACCTCGGCCTGCAGACCCTGTACGACCGCTACTTCCTGCACGTGCGCGAACGCCGCATCGAGCTGCCGCAGGCATTCTTCATGCGGGTGGCAATGGGCCTGGCGCTCAACGAGATCGACCGCGAAGCGCGGGCGATCGAGTTCTACGACGTGCTGTCGAGCTTCGACTTCATGTCGAGCACGCCGACGCTGTTCAACTCGGGCACGCTGCGCTCGCAGCTGTCGAGCTGCTACCTGACGACGGTGGCCGACGACCTCGACGGCATCTACGAGGCGCTGAAGGAGAACGCACTGCTGTCGAAGTACGCCGGCGGTCTCGGCAACGACTGGACCCCGGTGCGGGCGCTGGGCAGCTACATCAAGGGCACCAACGGCAAGAGCCAGGGCGTGGTGCCGTTTCTGAAGGTGGTCAACGACACCGCGGTGGCGGTCAACCAGGGCGGCAAACGCAAGGGTGCCGTGTGCGCCTATCTGGAGACGTGGCACCTCGATATCGAGGAGTTCCTCGAGCTGCGCAAGAACACTGGCGACGACCGGCGGCGCACGCACGACATGAACACCGCCAACTGGATCCCCGACCTGCTCATGAAGCGCGTGATGGAGGGCGGCGCCTGGACGCTGTTCTCGCCGTCGACATGCCCTGATCTGCACGACAAGTTCGGCGCCGATTTCGAGGCCGCCTATGCGGCGTACGAGGCCCAGGTCGACCGCGGGGAAATCAAGCTCTACAAGCGGATGCCGGCGCGCGACCTGTGGCGCAAGATGCTGACGATGCTGTTCGAGACCGGGCATCCGTGGATCACGTTCAAGGACGCCTGCAACGTGCGCAGCCCGCAGCAACACGTCGGTGTCGTGCATTCATCGAACCTCTGCACCGAGATCACGCTGAACACCGGCCCCTCCGAGATCGCCGTCTGCAACCTCGGCTCGGTCAACCTGGCGCAGCACCTGCGCGACGGCCAGGTCGATCAGGTCAAGCTGAAGAAGACGGTGGCCACCGCGATGCGGATGCTCGACAACGTGATCGACATCAACTACTACGCGGTCAAGAAGGCGCGCGACAGCAACCTGCGCCACCGACCGGTGGGGCTGGGGATCATGGGCTTCCAGGATGCGCTGTACCAATTGCGGCTGCCCTATGCGTCGCCCGAGGCCGTCGCGTTCGCCGACCACTCGATGGAGGCGCTGTGCTATCACGCCTACTGGGCGTCGACCGAGCTGGCCGAGGAGCGCGGGCGCTACTCGAGCTACCGCGGGTCGCTGTGGGAACGCGGCATCCTGCCGCCGGACACGCTGGACCTGCTGGCCGCGCAGCGCAATGCAGGCCGACCTGCCGATGCATCGTCGTACGTCGACGTCGATCGCAGCGCCACGCTGGACTGGAACGCGCTGCGCGCGCGCATCGCCCGCCATGGCATGCGCAACTCCAACTGCGTGGCGATCGCGCCGACAGCGACCATCAGCAACATCGTGGGCGTGGACGCGTCGATCGAGCCGTGCTTCGGCAACCTGTCGGTCAAGAGCAACCTGTCGGGCGAGTTCACGGTCGTCAACGAGTACCTGGTGCGTGACCTGAAGCGGTTGAACCTGTGGGACGACGTGATGGTGATGGACCTCAAGCACTTCGACGGATCGCTGCGCCGCATCGACCGGGTTCCCGAGGGGATCAAGCAGCTGTACGCCACCGCGTTCGAAGTCGAGCCGCAGTGGTTGGTGGAAGCGGCGGCCCGCCGGCAGAAGTGGATCGACCAGGCACAGTCGCTCAATATCTACATGGCCGGTGCGTCCGGACGCAAGCTCGACGAGATCTACAAGCTGGCATGGGTGCGCGGCCTCAAGACCACGTACTACCTGCGCACGATGGGCGCCACCCATGCCGAGAAGTCCACCGTGAAGAGCGGAGCGCTCAATGCGGTGCCGACGGCAGACGGTGTGGCACCGCTCGTTGCCGAGGCGCCGGCACAGCGGGCGCAGGACGTCGACGATGCCGCGACGAACGTGAAGTTCTGCTCGATCGACAACCCCGACTGCGAGGCCTGTCAGTGAGCGAGAGGTCGCGCGATGCGTGCGCACCGCATCGCGCCCATGTGCCGAGAGTCGCGTCGATGCGCGCAGCAGCGATGCACGTGCGCAACAACGCGGCCGTCCAAAAGTCAAGAAGTGCTTGGTGTTTCGACACAACACTCTGATAATCCGCAACCACAGGAAGCACTCACATGCTCGTCTGGGACGAAGACATCCGAACCACACCGACGATCACACCTAGAAGCCCCGCGCACCATCCTGACGTCGTGCGGGCGGCGGCCCTCCCATCGCCGCAGCTGCAGCCCCTGCTGGCTGCAGAGACGCAGGTCTCCCCGCTCCCCTTCAAGCCCGCCGCGACACCGCCCAGCGTGCAGTCCGGCAGCGCCCGCCGCGTCAACGTGGCCGAGAAGCGCATCATCAACGGCCAGACCGATGTCAATCAGCTGGTGCCGTTCAAGTACAAGTGGGCGTGGGAGAAGTACCTCGCGGCCTGCTCCAACCACTGGATGCCTCAGGAGATCAACATGTCGCGCGACATCGCGACGTGGAAGGATCCCAACGGGCTGAGCGAGGACGAGCGGCGCCTGATCAAGCGCAACCTCGGCTTCTTCGTCACCGCCGATTCGCTGGCGGCCAACAACATCACGCTCGGCACCTATCGCCACATCACGGCGCCTGAGTGTCGGCAGTTCCTGCTGCGACAGGCATTCGAAGAGGCGATCCACACCCACGCGTACCAATACATCGTGGAGTCGCTGGGCCTGGACGACGGCGAGATCTTCAACGCCTATCACGAGATCCCGTCGATCCGCGACAAGGACGAGTTCCTGATCCCGTTCATCGACGCGATCATGGACCCAAACTTCAAGACCGGCACCCCCGAGGCCGACCAGAAGCTGCTCAAGTCCATCATCGTCTTCGCGTGCCTGATGGAAGGGCTGTTCTTCTACGTCGGGTTCACGCAGATCCTGGCGCTCGGCCGCCAGAACAAGATGACCGGCGCGGCCGAGCAGTATCAATACATCCTGCGCGACGAGTCGATGCACTGCAACTTCGGCATCGACCTGATCAACCAGATCAAGCTCGAGAACCCGCACCTGTGGACGCCGCAGTTCCGCGCCGAGATCAAGGCACTGTTCCTGAAGGCGGTTGAGCTCGAGTACCGCTACGCGGAAGACACGATGCCGCGCGGCGTGCTCGGCCTCAACGCGTCGATGTTCAAGGGCTATCTGCGCTTCATCACCAACCGGCGCGCCACGCAGATCGGGCTGGACGCGCTCTTCCCGAACGAGGAAAACCCGTTCCCGTGGATGAGCGAGATGATCGACCTGAAGAAGGAACGCAACTTTTTCGAAACCCGCGTCATCGAGTACCAATCCGGCGGCGCGCTGACCTGGGACTGAGGCACTGCCGTTCTCAAGCGCAGTGACACCCGGGCCGATAGTGAGAGATCAAGATTGGTGGCCGGCGTAGCGTCGACGACAGAAGTGACGCGTGCCGCCACCACCCCATTCACCGATGGGGGATCGCCGGACAGGCTACGAGCCACCGGCTGATGCTCAGCGGTGAATCGCCGACCTGCGAATGCAGCGCGGTGTTTTTGTCAACTTGATCAAGGAGATCGAAATGGCAACTGCGAAGAAGAAGGCTCCGGCCAAGAAGGCAGCGAAGAAGAAGGCCCCGGCCAAGAAGAAGGCCCCGGCCAAGAAGTCGGCTGCACGCAAGGCGCCTGCGAAGAAGAAGGCTGCCAAGAAGAAGGCTGCCAAGAAGAAGGCCCCTGCGAAGAAGAAGGCTGCCAAGAAGAAGAAGGCGCCTGCGAAGAAGAAGGCCGCCAAGAAGAAGGCTGCCAAAAAAAAGCCGGCTAAGAAGAAGGCGCCAGCCAAGAAGGCTGCGCCTGCGGCTGCTGCCACGCCGATGGCGAAGACTGCGCTCAGTCCCGCGGCGGCCTGGCCGTTTCCCACTGGCAACAAGCCGTAGGGAAACAACAGAGCGATCCAAACCCGGCTCCGGCCGGGTTTTTCATTGTCGCTTGCGCAATCAACTCACGCTGGCCGAGATGGAAGCAAGTCGCGGGCGAAGGCTTTCTTGGTACGCCCTGAACGCCGCACGAGTCTCCCGCGCCAACTTGGCTTGAGCCGCCGCCTCGCCCGCGAGCCCCAAGACTTCGAAAATCCTTGCGAGTCGCGCGTGGCACGCCGCGCGGTCGTCAAGCTCGATGCCTTCGCCAAGCATGCGCTGCGCCTCTGAGGCGAGGTCCAAAGCACGGTCGCGTCGGTCCAGCATTGCGTTGCAGTGTGCTCGCTCTGCCATGTACCTCGGGGCCAAGCGTCTTGCACCACCATCTATCGACTCAGCATAAATGGTGTCCGCATCTGCCCACTGCCCACTTATCAGCCTGACCTGCGCACGAAGCAATGGCACCATTGCCTCCAGTGAGGCGATCTCCAGCCCGTGATCGAGGTTGCCAATCGAATTGACTTCGAGCTCTGCGAGTCGCACTTCCTTTGCAGACAACGGCTCGCCGAATGCATCTTCAAGCGTGAGTCGCCAAAGGCGAAACGCGGCCACGTTATAGAGGATCGCGCTTTGCATGGAAATGTCCCGCGCCTCCACTGCGAAGTGTCGTGCCTTGGCATAGTGCTTGGCTGCCACCGCCTCGGCACCAAACCCGTAGAGACAATTCGCAAGGACCAGATGGCCACGCGACAGCGCCAGGGCTCCGTTCGCCGGAGCGCCTTCTATAGCCTCTGCGGCGTGCAACGCCGCGGCCTCGTGCCGGCCCATGAGGAATTCGCTCGCGCCGATCCACGCCGCCGCGAGGCTCTTGATCTCCGGGTCGTTCGTGGCTGCGGCCAACCCATGCGCTCGCTTGAAGCGATCTATCGCATCTGTGGAGAGTGATTCGAAGTGATCGCACATTCCCTCAGCGAGAAATATCCATCCGGTCAACCTTGGGGAGTACGCGGTGTTGTACTCGCGCAGTGACCTGATCTCAGCGCGAGCGGCCTCAATCCTCCCCAGTCTGGCCAGGGCGCACGCATGCTGCGCTCGATAGCTCCAACGATCGAGGTCATTCGTTGCCGCACTGGCGAGTGCGTCCAGGCTGGCGAGGAGATCGTTGGTCATCGCGGTCAGCCTTGCGGTCCGACGAGGCGACGCTCGGCATCGAGATAGCGATCCCGCGTGGCCTGGATCACGTCGCCGGGCAGCTGCGGTGCCGGTGCCTTCTTGTTCCACCGCTTGCCGTCTACCCGCACCTGCTCGAGCCAGTCCCGCAGGTACTGCTTGTCGTAGCTCG
>DATIFD010000623.1:0-2714 GCA_035455385.1 Burkholderiaceae bacterium | reverse complement strand
AATTCGCAACCCTTCGTCGAGCTTGTGCGTTCATGCCCACCCTCGTGCTGCTGCGCCACGGTGAATCCACCTGGAACCTGGACAACCGCTTCACCGGCTGGACCGACATCGGACTGACCGACCTCGGCGTGCAGCAGGCGCGCGACGCTGGCACCCTGTTGAAGGCAGAGGGGTTCGAGTTCGACGTCACCTACACGTCGGTACTCAAGCGCGCGATCTGGACGCTGTGGCATGCGCTCGATGCGATGGACCGCACGTGGCTTCCGGTGCACAACGACTGGCGGCTGAACGAGCGCCACTACGGCGCGCTGCAGGGCCTCGACAAGGCCGAGACCGCGCGCCGGTACGGCGACGAGCAGGTGCTGGTCTGGCGCCGCAGCTACGACACGCCGCCGCCGCCGCTGGCTGCCGACGACCCGCGCAGCGAACGCGACGATCGGCGCTATGCCGCGCTGAAGCCCGGGCAGGTGCCGCTCACCGAATGTCTGAAGGACACCGTGGCGCGCGTGCTGCCGTGCTGGAACGAGGTGCTTGCGCCCGCGCTGCGCGCCGGGCAACGCGTGCTGGTGGCGGCGCACGGCAATTCGATGCGCGCCCTCGTCAAGTACCTGGACGGCATCAGCGACGCCGACATCGTCGGGCTCAACATCCCCAACGGCGTCCCACTGGTCTACGAGCTCGGCGCGTCGCTCGAACCCGTGTCGCGGCGCTACCTCGGCGACCCGGAGGCGGTGGCCAAGGCCGCTGCGGCCGTGGCCGGGCAGGGGCGAAGCCGAGGCTGAGCCGCGTCACGCGGCGCTGGCCGCCGCCTCGGCATCCGCAGCCACCGAACCCTGCAGCGCCTGCGCGATGTCGTCGCGCAGGCGCTGCGCCAGCGCCCGGCGGTCGGCATGGGCGCTGCCGCGTGCCGGCAGCGGACTCACCCGCACCTGCACGCTGCGTGCGCGGGCGATCGCCCACACGCTGGACACCAGCGTCGTGGTGCCGAGCCAGCTGACAGCAGGGCTCCAGTCGAGGCCCGCTTCGGTGTAACGCAAGGCCACGGGCTGCACCGGCACCTCGGCGGCGATGGCCGCCTGCAGCAGGTTGGCATGGAACGGCAGCAGCGCCCGACCGTCGCCGGTGGTGCCTTCGGGGAACACGGCCACCGTCTCGCCGGATTGCAGGGCCTGCGCCACCTGATGCACCACGCGCAGCGCATCGCGCTTGCGCTCGCGCTCGATGAACAGCGTGCCCACCGACGCGATCAGCCAGCCCAGCAACGGCCATTGGCGCACGTCGGCCTTGGAGACGAATCGCGCGCGCGGGCACACCGCATGCACCGCGGCGATGTCCAGCCAGGAGACGTGGTTGACCACCAGCAGGTTGGCCCCGGCGCGGGGCTCGCCGTCGCGCACGAGCGTGACGCCGATCGCCTGCAGCAGACCCCGCGACCACCAGGCGATGCGCTGCTGCCGCTGGCGCGCATCGAGCACTGGGAACCGCAGCGCGACGATCGCCATGCCGTGCAGCACGTGAACGGCCACGCGCAGCAACCGCCACCCGCCGATCAATGCACGCACAGGAGCGGTCGCCGTCGTGGCGGCGCTCACGCCCCCGCGGCTTCGTGCGACACGCCGCCGGCCAGCACGGTGAAACGCACGCGACCGGGCAGCGCCGCTCCGGTGGCCGCGAAGTCGAAAGGCGTGTGCTTGCCCTGGCTGGTGAGGCGCTCGCCGTGGACCGGCCAGTTCACCACCGGGTCGAACACGCACACGTCGGCCAAACCGCCCTCGACCAGCCGGCCCGCGCTGGCGGCCAGCGTGCCCAGCCCCGCACCGAGCACGCGCGCCGGATCGCTGGTGACGCGCGCCAGCGCGCGCGTCAGGTCGATGCCGTCGTCCTGCGCCCACTTCAATGCCAGGCTGAGCAACAGCTCCACCGCGCTGGCCCCGGGCTCGGCCTCGGCGAATGGCAGGTTCTTCGCGTCGTCGGCAACCGGGTTGTGATCGGACACCAGCGCGTCGATCGTGCCTTCGGCGAGCGCCCGACGCAGCGCATCGCGATCGACCTGCTGCCGCAGCGGCGGGTTCAACCGCATGTCGGCGTTGAAGTAGCCGACGTCGACGTCGGTCAGATGCAGCGACTGCACGTTGACGTCGGCGGTGATCGGCAAGCCCTCGGCCTTGGCACGCCGCACCACCTCGACGCCGGCGGCACTGCTCAGACGGCACAGGTGCACGCGCGCACCGGTGGCGCGCACGAGCTCGGCGATCGTGTGCAGCGCCACCGTCTCGGCGGCGACGGGCACGCTGGACAATCCCAACCGCGTCGCCACCGCGCCGCTGGCCGCCACCCCGCTGGACAGCCAGGCATCCTGCGGTCGCAGCCACACCGTGTAGCCGAAGGTCGCCGCGTACTGCAGCGCGCGCATCAGCAGGTTGGTATCGCGCACCGGGTGATCGGCCTGCGAGAAACCGACGCAACCGGCCTCGCACAGATGCGCCATCTCGGTCAGCGCCTCGCCCCGCAGCCCACGCGTCAGCGCGCCGAGCGGGAACAGCCGGCACGTCGACAACTGGCGCGCGCGAAATTTCAGCATCTCCACCAGACCCGGCTCGTCGAGCGGGGGGTCGGTGTCGGGCGGACACACCAGACTGGTCACGCCGCCGGCCGCGGCCGCCCGCAGTTCGCTTTGCAGCATGCCCTCGTGCTCGTGGCCGGGCTCGCGCAGC
>DATIFD010000622.1:0-2517 GCA_035455385.1 Burkholderiaceae bacterium | reverse complement strand
TGCTCGTACCGCAAGGGCGGCTGCGGTAGCGCTCGTCATGGCGCTGAACGCGCCACGACCTCATGGCTCCTCGCCGGTCCGGCCCAATCGAGCCGGCCTCCCCCACCCGCAGCGAGGGGCTGCCGCATTCGAGCGCCGGTGCATACCCGGCCGCGGCTTCGCCTCGTTCGGTCTCCGCTGGAGCCCCCGAGCCGACACGGAAAACTGAGATGCAACGGCTCAAGCCCCTCGTCCCGACGCTGTACATCGTCTTCCTGATGCTGCCGATCTACTGGCTGCTCAGCATGTCGTTCAAGACCACCAACGAGATCCTCGGCGGCTTCTCGGCATGGCCGCAGCAGTTCACGCTCGACAACTACCGCAAGATCTTCACCGACCGCACCTGGTACATGGGCTACGTGAACTCGTTAGCCTACGTGGTGATCAACACGGTGATCTCGGTGACGGTGGCGCTACCGGCGGCGTACGCGTTCTCGCGCTACCGATTCCTCGGCGACAAGCACCTGTTCTTCTGGCTGCTGACCAACCGCATGGCGCCGCCGGCGGTGTTCGCGCTGCCGTTCTTCCAGCTGTACTCGTCGCTCGGGCTGTTCGACACCCACATCGCGGTGGCGCTGGCGCACTGCCTGTTCAACATCCCGCTGGCGGTGTGGATCCTCGAGGGCTTCATGTCGGGCGTGCCGCGCGAGCTCGACGAGACCGCGTTCGTCGACGGCTATCCCTTCTGGCGCTTCTTCGTCAAGATCTTCCTGCCGACGATCGCCGCCGGCATCGGGGTGGCTGCGTTCTTCTGCTTCATGTTCAGCTGGGTCGAGCTGCTGCTGGCCAAGACGCTGACCTCGGTGGACGCCAAGCCGATCGCCGCGACGATGACGCGCACCGCCAGCACCTCGGGTTACGAGCTGGGGTTGCTGGCCGCCGCGGGCACGCTGACCATCGCGCCCGGAGCGATCGTCATCTACTTCGTGCGCAACTACATCGCCAAGGGCTTCGCCCTCGGCCGGGTATAGAGAAATGAAGCCCCCACGCTCACTTCGTTCGCTGCCCCCCATGGGGGCGCAGGCCTCCCTTGGGGCGGCCCGGCGGGAGGCCTGACGCCATGCAAGCCAATGTCGGCACCGGCCTGAGCTGGATGGCGTGGACCTGGCAGACCGCGGCATTCTTCGGCGTCATCGCGCTGCTGCTGCTGATCATGGCCGTCTGGGAGTGGCGCGTGCCCGGCGGTGCGCCGCGTCGCGGCGTGCTCGGGCTGCGCACGACGCGCGGTGACCGGCTCTTCATCTCGCTGCTGTCCTCAGGCTACCTGCATCTGCTGTGGCTGGCGCTGGTACCGCTGCCGGTGTGGGGCGCGACCATCGGCTCTCTGCTGTTGGCGCTGCTGATCTTCAGGTTCGTGTAAAGCTGCCCCAGCGCGGTCTCGCGACCCGGGATTGACCTCCCCCGGGGTGAGGCCCAAGAATGGCCGGGTCATCCACCGGAAGCCGCATGTCCACGGTCTACACCGCCGACGATCCCCAGCTCGGTCGCGTCACCTACCGCGACCGCAAGCGCGCATGGTGGCTGCTGTCGGTGGTGTATCCGCTGATCCCGTTCACCGGCATTGCGGCGCACGCGCTGACCGGGCTGCAGATCGGCCTGGCGCTGCCGCTCGTGATCAGCTACGGTCTGATGCCGCTGCTCGATGCGCTGATCGGCGAGGACGAGAACAACCCGCCCGAGGCGGTGGTGCCGCAGCTCGAGGCCGATCGCTACTACCGCTGGCTCACCTGGGCCACGGTGCCGCTGCACTTCGTGGCGCTGATCGGCTGCGCCTGGTGGGCCGGCACGCAGGATCTGTCGTGGTGGGCGCTGCTGATCCTGGCCTACGTGGCCGGCACCGACTCGGGCCTGGGCATCAACACCGGCCACGAGCTCGGCCACAAGCACACCCGCGTCGAGCAATGGCTGGCGCGCCTCGTGCTCGCGGTGCCGGCGTACGGCCACTTCACCGTCGAGCACGGGCGCGGCCACCACCGCTGGGTGTCGACGCCCGAAGACCACGCCAGCGCGCGCATGGGCGAGACCATCTACCGCTTCGCGCTGCGCGAGCTGCCGGGCGGCATCCGCCGCGCCTGGCGGCTCGAGCGCGAGCGCCTGCAGCGCGAAGGGCATTCGCCCTGGAGCTGGCACAACACGATGCTGCAGTCGTACGCCGTGACCGCGGCGCTGCAGCTCGGCCTGATCGTCGCGTTCGGCTGGGTGATGGTGCCGTTCCTGCTGGTGCACAACATGGTGGCGTGGTGGCAGCTCACGTCGGCCAACTACGTCGAGCACTACGGGCTGCTGCGCGCCAGGCTGCCCAACGGACAGTACGAGTCCCCGCAGCCGCACCACTCCTGGAACACCAACCACCTGGTGACCAACCTGGCCACGTTCCACCTGCAACGGCACTCCGACCACCACGCGTATCCGTCGCGGCGCTATCAGTCGCTGCGCGACTTTCCCGATCTGCCGCGGCTGCCGAGCGGCTATTTCGGC
>DATIFD010000621.1:0-8698 GCA_035455385.1 Burkholderiaceae bacterium | reverse complement strand
TAGAAGCGCAGCGCCACCTCGGCCTGGCGCGCCAGCGCAGACCGCAGCGTGGACGCGCCGACGTTGGGGTTGCCGTCGCGGTCGCCGCCGATCCAGTGGCCCATGCGAAAGAACGCCGGCACTTCGTGCCCTGGCAAGGCGCGCTCGATCTCGGCGTACAGGCGAGGCACCTGGTGCAGGAACGTCAGCGGGTAGTACGAAAGCGCGTTCTCCACCTCGTCGGCGACCGTCAGGCGCGTGTAGCGCAGCATGCGGGTCTGCCACAGCTGGGTCACGCGCGCCCGGATCGCGGCCTCGTTGTCGTCACGCTCGCGTGCGGTGGCCAGGGCGTCGCGCTCACCCACCAGCCGCGCGATCGCGAACTCGGCGTCGAGGATGCTCTTGCGCTGCACCTCGGTGGGGTGCGCGGTGAGCACCGGCGAGATGTGCGCGTGCGCCAGGGTGGCAGCGATGCGCGCGGGCTTCACGCCGGCCGCCGCCAGCCGCTCGAAGCTCGTCGCAAGCGAACCGGGGTGCTTGTGTCCGGCACGCTCGTGGTGGTGTCGCCTGCGCACGTGGTGGCGGTCTTCGGCAATGTTGGCCAGATGGCTGAAATAGCTGAACGCGCGGATCACGCTGACGGTCTGGTCGCCAGACAGGCTCTTCAGCAGTCGCGTCAACTCGCGCCCGGCCCCCTGGTCGCGCTTGAGGCGATAGGCGACCGACAGGCGACGGATGCGCTCGATCAGCTCGTATGCCTGCGCCCCCTCCTGCTCGCGGATCACCTGGCCCAGGATGCGTCCGAGCAGCCGGATGTCCTGGATCAGCGGGGCATTCTTGGCGGCGCCGTCGTCGCGGCGAGGTCTGGCGTTTCGGGGCATGTGCGGCGCGTCGTTTGCGGGACGCCCTAGTCACGCAATATAGGGGCCGGGCACGCGCACAAGCGGCTGCGGGACGTCATCGGACGTCCCGCAGGGCCGGGGTCACTTGAAAACACGGCGCTAGGCCGCGCCAGTGCTAGGTTTGCCCAGTTCGGCGTCGATCAGTTACCCCGAAAGTTATCCCTGGGGGGCACCACATGATGCCGGCGGCCCACTGGCGCGCAACGATGTGAGCAGTCCATTGAGGTCGGCTCGTCGACCGACAACTCTGCAGCGGTTGCTGTCGGTGACTGCCGCAGCGTGAGGTCACGCTCTATGCCACCGTTGCGGTCATTGAGGCTACTCCGGGCGAGCCGGTCCCAGTGACCGCCATCGACTGCATTGGCAACTGAGATGAGGCCCTATAGTGCGACGCCTCAGCAGTCCGGAGCGGTGCCCCGTGGCCATCAAGTCCACCATCTACAAGGCCGTCTTGCAGGTGGCCGACATTGATCACGGCTACTACGCCGAGCATGCGCTGACGTTGGCGCGCCATCCGAGTGAGACGGACGAGCGAATGATGGTGCGCCTCGCCGCCCTGGCCATGCATGCGCATGAGCTGGTCGATGTATGCCACGGCGACGGCACGCTCGCCTTTGGCGCCGGCCTGTCCAACCCTGATGATCCCGACGTTGCGCTGACCGATTTCACGGGCCGAAAGCGTTTGTGGGTGGAAGTTGGCCAGCCAGACGAAAAGCCGCTCACGCGGGCATGCAGTCGTGCCGATGCGGTGATGGTCTACGCCTATAGCGCATCCGCCGAGGTCTGGTGGCGCGGCATCGAACACAAGCTTGAACGCCTGGAGCGGCTTCAGGTCTGGCGCCTGGCGTCGGATCAGGCGCAGGCGCTAGCCTCATTTGCTGAGCGCAGCATGCAGCTGCAGGCAACCATCCAAGATGGCGGCCTCACTTTCAGCAGCGAGCGCGGCAGCGTGCACCTCGAACCGATACGTTGGAAGTAGTGTCTACATCGGAGGGCGGTTTCGGAGCAGCGCCGCGGTCCTCGTGGCGTTGCCGCAAGTCTCGCGTGCCGTCTTCCGCACGCCGCCGAAACTCGGGCAGACGAAGGCCGCGGCCCGCTCACCGGTGGCCAAGCCTTCGATACAGCCACCCACCCGCGCTGCTTACCAGCCCAGCGATACCGAGCGGGAACAGGCTGAGGAACACAATCAGAACCACGCCGTAGATCAGCGAGGGGTACGGGGTGCGCAGCGCGCTAGCCGATGCGCCCACCACCAGGAAGATCGCCTGCAGCACCACCGCGCCATACAACGCACCGGTCAGTGAGCCCAGCCCGCCCACTGCGATGCCGATGAGCAGGCCGAAGGACAGGAACGGGTTGAACAGCCCGGGCGCCACGTACTTGATCGACAGCGCCGACAGGCCGCCGGCCATGCCCACCAGCATTGCGCTCAGCCCGAACACGCCGGTCTTGTAGGCCACCGTGTGGACGCCCATCGACTGCGCTGCGATCGGGTGGTCACGGATGGCAATCACCGCGCGGCCGACGCGGCCGCTCATCAGGTTGACCATCAGTACAAAGCACAGCGCCGTCAGCCCTAGCGTGAACAGGTAGATCCACTGGTCGAAGCTGAGCGACAGGCCGAAGGGCACCTCGGGCTCGTCGATGCCCAGGCCCTGTGCGCCTCCGGTCAAGCGCTCCACACCCTCCCACTTGCCAAGAGTGGGCACCACCACCCCTATCGCAAAGGTAGCCATCATCAGGTGCACCGGCGCCAGTTTCAGCAGCGGCAGGCCGAACAGCGCTCCGACCACCAGGCACACAGCGCCCGCCAGCGGCACCGCCAGCCAATGCGGCGCGCCGGCATGCACCACCAACAGCGCGGTGGCGTAGGCGCCGATGGCATAGAACGCCCCGTGACCCAGCGACACTTGGCCGTTGTAGCCCACCAGCAGGTTCATGCCGATCAGCGCCAGCGCGTAGATGACGATGTTGGTGTAGCGGAACAGCTGGAAATCGGTGGCCACGATCGGCACCGTGGCCAGCACGGCCAGCACCAGCAAGAAAAGTCCTGCGCGAACAAGCTTCAACGGGGCGCGCCCTCCATTGCCGGACCGAACGACGTCGATTGACAATTGGGATGGTGTCACGGCGAAAGGCGGCTCCGCAGCGGTTGCTGCCGGTGACCGACTCGCCGTGAATGCACGGTCTTGGCCAAATTGCAGTCATCGAGACGCCTTTTGCCGAGCGACTCTCAACGCGCATCGCGCGCCGGAAGCGCTCCAGCGAGCGCCCGGCTGGCAACTTGCTCGCGTGTTGCGCATAGGATGGAACCCAAGATTCCATCACCACTACGCATAGATTGTGGTTTGCTACCAAACACGCCCAAGGCTGAACTCCGGATCCGCGCGCGGTACGTCTCATTACCCGAAGCTCATACTATTTCGGTCTGTGCGCGCACAGGCGTAGCCATGCGGAAGAGGCCGGAGCAGATCGAAGCGCTCACGCGTGTGTGCGTTGACGATCTTTTGTCCGCCTTTGCCCTGGGTGGGCTGAACCGCGGCCGGCGCTTGCTGGAGTTGCTCTCCCGGGTTCCGGCGCAGCGCGTGGCGCGTCAAATCGCGAACTACGACCAGATCGTGGGCGAGTCGGGGCTCGGGGTTGGGGGCGCCTGGGCGTTGGAGCAGATGGTGCGGCGCGCAGAGATCGAGGGCCGAGAGCGCGTGCCCACAGAGGGTCCGCTGCTGCTGGTCTCCAATCACCCGGGGCTGTCTGACGCCGTCGCGCTGTTCAGCTCCATCCCGAGGGCGGACCTCCGCGTAATAGCAGCCCAGTGGCCACTGCTGGACGCGCTCCCGAACACCTCGCAGCACCTGATCACGGTAGCGAAGGATTCCTCGAACCGGTCCGCGGTCCTGAAGTCTGCGGCCCGGCATTTGCAGCGCGGTGGTGCGCTTCTGAACTTTCCGGCCGGACGCATGGAACCAGACCCGGCCGTGCTGCCGGGCGCGGTCGAATCGCTCGGGCGCTGGTCGACGAGCGTGGACCTGTTCGCACGGCTGGCCCCAGACCTCACCGTCGTTCCCGTCGCGGTCAGCGGCGTGTTCTCCCCCATCGCCCTGCGCAACCCGCTCACCAATCTGCGTCATCGAGAGGAGGATCGCTGGTGGCTCGCCTCCAACCTTCAGATGCTCTTGCCTGCGCTGCGCAACGTCACCATGAGGGTCACCTTCGGGGTCTCGATCCGCACGGCTGATGCCGGGGATGCTGTCAGCCAGCGGGTTCTGGCCGAGATGCGGCGCCTGATCGAACGCTGCGAGGCTCAGCGCATTCCGGTGGGGCGCGCAAGCAGATCGACGTGACCGACGCGGAGCGACGAACGTCCCGCGGCGATCAGACCGCGCCGTCGCTTCGAGCGGCTCGCGTTGAGCGTCAGCTTGTGGGGGCCGGCAGCGCCAGTTCGCGGACTTCGCCGATAGCTGAACTTGGTCGGCCGAGCTCGTACGTCGAGGGTCAACTTCCTGGCGCGGCTAGTACTCACGTTGCCGGCCAGTACATGCCATTCGAGTCGGAGTCCGAAAGCGGTCGCAGCTTGGGAAGCTGCAAGCTGCTTGCGACGACGACGCTAGAAACTTGCCGCTCGCCTCGCGCAACGCTTGCTGCGCTATCCCGCAGCCCGCAGCCTCTTTGCCTCGTCCTTGATCAGCCGAATGAGTCGGCTCGCGGCGGCGCTGTGCGGCGAGTCCCGCTTCATGTACAGGCTCATCGTCGACGATGCCATCTTCTCGCGGACGCGAACGGATTCGAGCAGCCGGTCAGCGATGCCGAGCGCAAGCAACGATTTGGGAACGGTGGCGATGAAATCGGACTTCGCCGTGATCGCGATCAGCCCCGGAACCGACTCGCAGCGAATGGCCCAGCGCGGGGTGGGTAAGCCGGCAGCGGTAAACATGTCGTCAACGACAAGGCTTGCAGTGCCGAGGCCCGCCGTGATCCATTCGGAGTCCATCAAGTCCGCCAGCGAGCGCTTTGAAGCGAGAGGATGGCCGCGTCGCACCACGATCGCCATCTCGTTCGGATAGAGCGGCACCGCGACGAGGTCGCCGGCCAGGGGTGCGCGCAACGAGGGGCCCAACGCGAAATCGAGCGACTCGTCGCGCACGCGCGGCAGCGTCGCCACCGGCATGCCCTCGACGATGCGGATATCCACCGGAAAGTCGCGCCGAAGAAGCTTCAGCGGCCCCGGCAACAGCGCTGCCGCAGCGGCGGGCGATGCGCCCAGCACGATGGGGCCGCTCGCCTGCTTCACCGCATCGGCGAGCTCCGCCTGCCCGCGCTCGAGTGTCTGTCGGGTAATTTCTCTCGTCAAATCAAGGACTTGTCCTTGATCTCCCGCAGCCTTACTGCACCTTCGGTGCACCTTGCTGCGGGAATGTACTGGTGGAGCCGGGGGGAATCGAACCCCCGTCCGCAAGCCATCGCCGGCCAGTTCTACATGCGTAGCTGTCTGATTTGAGTCTCGCGTCCCCGGTCGCGCAGCAGCACGCTACCGGGTTCACCAGTCACTTGGATCTCGCAGCGTGCCGAGTGACCCGGCGCACCACCAGCCGATGTGAATGACCTCGCAGCCCTTGCCTTGCGGCTCAAGCCCGGCCCATCGGCCTGCCGTTGCGAGGCTCACCGGTTTTTAGGCGGCGAGGGCGAAACGTTCGTCGTTCGCAGTTACTTCGTTCCAGCTGGATTAACGAGCTGATCTGGCGCTCGGCATGCCCTGATCCGACTCCGCACCCACGTCGAAGCCAAGTCGGCCCCAGGCGCCTAGTTTAGGCCACCCGCAGCCAGTTCAAGAGGTCTCCCGGCGTGCCGAGGATCGCGTCGGCGCCCCATTCGTGCACCGGTGGTCCATCGCCGAGGTAGCCCCACGACGCGACCAGCGTGGCCATGCCCGCTGCGCGGCCGGCCACCACGTCACGCAAGTCGTCGCCCACGTAGGCACAGCGGGCCGCGGGCAACTCGAGCTGGCGTGCCGCCTCGAGCAACGGCGCCGGGTGCGGCTTCGAATGCGCAGTGGTGTCGCCGCACACCAGCGCGGCGACCCTGTCGCGCAGC
Source organism: Burkholderiaceae bacterium (assembly GCA_035455385.1). GTDB lineage: Bacteria > Pseudomonadota > Gammaproteobacteria > Burkholderiales > Burkholderiaceae_C > JAEUPI01. The sequence goes on along the minus strand of DATIFD010000621.1, from coordinate 2,729 downwards.
GCGAGCCCCTCGACGATCGGCTCGGTGAACCGCGCCGCCTTGTTGGTCACGATGCCCCAGCGCAGACCGGCGCCCTCCAGCGCCTGCAGCACCGGTTGCATCGCCTCGAACATCTGCGTGGCCTCGAGCAGGCGCTGGGCGTAGCGCGCCAGGAATGCGTCGCGCAGCGCCTCGAACTGCGCGTCGCCCGGCTTGACGCCGAACGCAGCCCCGACCATGCCCCGGGCGCCGGCGCCCACCATCGGGCGCAACGCGTCATACGGCAGCGGCGGCAGGCCCTTCTCGCCGCGCAGGTCATTGGCCGCTCCGGCCAGGTCGGGTGCGCTGTCGATCAAGGTGCCGTCGAGGTCGAACAGCACGGCATCCGGGCGCGCCGTCATTGCGGCTTGCTGCAGGCCAGCAGGTAGTTGACGCTGGTGTCGCTCGACAGCCAATAGCGGCCGGTCAAGGGGTTGTACTGCATGCCTTTCAGGTCGACCACGTCCAGGCCTGCCGCGCGACACGCGCGCGCCAGCTCGCTCGGGCGGATGAAGCGCGCGTACTCGTGCGTGCCCTTGGGCAGCAGCCTGAGCACGTGCTCCGCGCCGACGATCGCCAACGCAAAGGCCTTGGCGTTGCGGCTGATGGTCGAGAAGAACACATGGCCGCCCGGCCGCGCCAGCGCAGCGCACGCCCGCACGACCGACTCGGGCTGCGGAACGTGCTCCAGCATCTCCATGCAGGTGACGCTGTCGTACGCGCCGGGCCGCTGCTCGGCCAGCGACTCGGCAGCCAGCTCGAGATACTCCACGCCCCCGACGCCGGCGTCGAGGGCGTGCAGCCGCGCCACCTTGAGTGGTTTGACCGCCAGGTCGATGCCCGTCACCGTGGCACCCCGACGCGCCATCGCTTCGGCGAGGATGCCTCCACCGCAGCCCACGTCGACCACGCGCCGCCCGCGCAGCGGTGCCAGCGCGTCGATCCAGTCGAGACGCAGCGGGTTGATCGCATGCAGCGGCTTGAACTCGCCGGCCGGGTCCCACCAGCGGTGGGCCAGCTCACTGAACTTGGAGAGTTCCTGCGGGTCGGCGTTGACGCTCATGCGTGCATCGTAGCGGCTGCGGCGCGCTGCGCGCGGCCATGAAAAAGCCCCGCCGCAGCGGGGCTTTGACAAAGCGCTCGAGAGCGATCACTTCTTGGTGCGGGTGCCCACGACCTCGATCTCGACGCGCCGGTTCTTGGCACGGCCTTCCGCGGTCTTGTTGTCGGCCACGGGCTGCTTCTCGCCCTTGCCTTCGGTGTAGACGCGGTTCTTCTCGATGCCCTTGCTCACCAGATAGGCCTTCACCGCTTCGGCACGCGACACCGACAGCTTCTGGTTGAACGCGTCGCTGCCGACGTTGTCGGTGTGGCCCACGGCGATGATGACTTCCAGATTGACGCCGGAGGTCTTGGCCACCAGATCATCCAGCTTGGCCTTGGCTTCGGGCTTCAGCGTCGACTTGCCGAAATCGAAGAACGCATCCGCAGCGAACGTCACCTTCTCGCTGGTCGGCGCCGGTGGAGCGGCCGGGGGCGGTGGCGGAGGCGGAGGGGGCGGAGCGGCCGGGGGCGGCGGCGGGGCCGGCGCGGGAGCCGGTGCTGCCATAGGCGCCGGCTTCAGCGCGCCGTCGCAGTCGGGGTGCGCGGTGGCGGGCGTCCAGCCGGCATCGCGCCAGCAGTTCTCGCCGGAACCGTTCTTCCACGGCGTGCCATCGGCAGCGCGCCATTGGTCCGCCGAATTGGACTGCGCGAACACGATCATCGGCGCAGCCAAAGCAGCGGAGGCAAACAGCGCCGCCACCTTGTTGAGTTTCTTCATGATTCTCCTCTCAGGGGATTGTCGCAGCTGCCTGCGAGATTCACGTCGGAAGCGAGAAAACCCGGCAAACACCCGGTTCCACGAGCGCTCACCACCGGCCTCGAAGATTCTGCCATAGGGTCCATGACCGCCAGTATTGTGATCTGCGCGAACGCATGCCGAGGCCTGTTGTTGCGAAGGTGCGACACGGGGTAGGCCCTTAGAATTGACTTCCCTCAAGAGCGGCGACGCCAGACTGGTCTCGCCACAAAGGCGGCCTTCCGACAGCCGCCCTCCTCCCGCATGACTCAATTCGCCAAGGAAACCCTCGCCGTCAGCCTCGAGGAGGAGATGCGGCGCTCGTACCTCGACTACGCGATGAGCGTGATCGTCGGACGCGCCCTGCCCGATGCCCGCGACGGCCTCAAGCCCGTGCACCGCCGCGTCCTGTTCGCGATGCACGAGCAGAACAACGACTGGAACCGGCCGTTCAAGAAGAGCGCGCGCATCGTCGGTGACGTGATGGGCAAGTACCACCCACACGGCGACACCGCGATCTACGACACCATCGTGCGCATGGCACAGCCCTTCTCGCTGCGCCACATGCTGGTCGACGGCCAGGGCAACTTCGGCTCGGTCGACGGCGACAACGCCGCGGCGATGCGCTACACCGAAATCCGGTTGGCCAAGATCGCGCACGAGATGCTGGCCGACATCGACAAGGAGACGGTCGACTTCGGCCCCAACTACGACGGCTCGGAGAGAGAGCCGCTGGTGCTGCCTTCGAAGCTGCCCAACCTGCTGGTCAACGGTTCGGCCGGCATCGCGGTGGGCATGGCCACCAACATCCCGCCGCACAACCTCAACGAGATCGTCGACGCCTGCCTGCACCTTCTGAAGAACCCGGCCG
>DATIFD010000620.1:0-15614 GCA_035455385.1 Burkholderiaceae bacterium | reverse complement strand
CGAGCACGCCGACGAACACCGACACCTCGGTGCCCTTGACCGCCTTGGCCAGCACGTCGCGGCCGAGCCGGTCGCCGCCGAACGGCAGCGTCTCGCTGCGCGGCGTCTCGATGGTCTTCATCTGCGCGGCGCGCTCGGCCCACTCCTTGTAGCGCGGCGCCAGCGGGTCGACGTCGGACAGGTCGACGTTGGGGCCCTTGGGCACCTCGATCGTGCCCAGGTCCTCGGGCGGGCGCGGCCCCAGGAAGGTGGGTGGCGCATTGGGCACGCCAACCTCCTGCTGCCAGTGGCGCGCGACGACGCCGGTGGCGGACAGCGCGATCAGCACCAGGAACGCGATCACGATCGCCAGCGACGCCATGCCGACGCGGTCGCCGCGAAAGCGCCGCCAGGCGGTGCGCCACACGCCTTCGGAGCGCGGCAGCGCGGCCGGCAATGGCAGCACGGCGCTCACTTCAGCACCACGCGCGGATCGACCACCTTGTACAGCACGTCGGTGGCCAGGTTGATCAGCATCGTCAGCATCGCCAGGTAGACAGTGGTCGCCTGGATCACCGGATAGTCGCTGCGATTGACGGCCAGCAGGACCTCGCGGCCGAGGCCGGGGATCGAGAAGAACACCTCGATCAGGAACGAGCCGACGAAGATGCCCGGCAGGTTGTAGCCGATGTTGGTGATGATCGGGATCAGCGCGTTGCGCAGCACGTGCTTGAACAGCACCGTGCCCTCGGTCAGCCCCTTGGCGCGCGCGGTGCGCACGTAGTCATGACCGAGCTCGTCGAGCACGAAGGTTCGATACAGCCGCGTCTGCGGCGCCACCCCCACCAGCACCGCCAGCAGCACGGGCAACGGCACGAAGGTCAGCAGGTTGGTCAGCGTCGAGTCGCTCCAGCCTTGTACCGGGAACCAGCCGAGCTGGAAGCCGAACACGTACTGGCCGACGATGATGTAGACGAGGAACGAGATCGACAGCGCCACCGTCGCGATCACCATGATCGTGCGGTCCGACAGCGAGCCGCGCCGGTAGGCGACCCACATCGCGATCGGCAGCGCGACCAACGTGTCGAGGATCAGGATCGGGATCATCACCGTCAGCGTCGCCGGCAGGCGGGTGGCGAACAGGCTGCTCACCGCCTCGTTGGTGGCCCAGCTGCGGCCCCAGTCGAAGGTGACGATCTCCTTCAGGTAGATGCCGAACTGCACCCACCATGGAAGGTCGAGCCCGAGCTGGGTGCGGATCGCCGCCACCTGCTCCTGCGTGGCATTGAGCCCGCCGAGGATCACCGCAGGGTCGGCGCCGAAAAACTTGAACAGCAGGAACACCAGCAGGACCACGCCGATCAGCGTGGGCACCATCTGCCACAGGCGCCTGACGAGATACGCCCACATCGTCGCGTCGAGAACTCCCGCGCACGCCGCCACGGCGTGCACGCAGTTTGAGGATGCGCGAGTGTAGAGGCGCGCGCGCGGCCGGCCGCCTCAGCGTTTGCCCTGCGTGAGCACCAATGGCCGGCCGGGTGCGCCGCCGGGACAAACCCGGCCGGACGCGCGCACGCGGGCAGCTAGACTGGAGCTTTCGTCGACGTGGCATGCGCTGCCACCGGGCGCGCAGCGGTTTCACGATGCACCGATCCCTCTGGTGGGCGCTGGCCGCGCTGCTGGCGATGCAGACAAGCGCCATCGCCGCCGACGCGGCCGGAGCGCCGGCGACCAAGGTGTTGCGCTACGCGTTTCCGGCCGCCGAATCGGGCTTCGATCCGGTGCAGGTGACCGACCTGTACTCGAACACCGCGCTGGCGCACATCTTCGAGGCGCCGTTGGAGTACGAGTACCTGGCCCAACCGGCGCGCGTGCGCCCGAATACCGCCGCGGCATTGCCCGAGGTGTCGTCCGACTTTCGCCGCTTCGTGTTCACGATCAAGCCGGGCATCTATTTCGCGGACGATCGGGCGTTCGCCGGCAAGCGCCGCGAGCTGACCGCGCAGGACTACGTCTACACCATCAAGCGCCACTACGACCCGCGCTGGAAGAGCGGCAAGCTGTACCAGTTCGAGACCGAGCAGATCCTGGGTCTCAGCGAGCTGCGCCGCGAAGCGCTCGCTAAGCAGACGCCTTTCGACTACGACCGCGAGGTCGATGGGCTGCGCGCGCTGGACCGTTACCGGTTCGAAGTCAGGCTCGCGCTGCCAAGCCCGCGCTTCTATCAACTGTTCGCTGATCCGGGGGTCACCGGTGCGATGGCGCGCGAGGTAGTCGAGTACTACGGCGAGCACATCGGCGAACACCCGGTGGGCACCGGACCGTTCCGGTTGATCGAGTGGCGACGCAGCTCGCGCATGGTGTTCGCTCGCAATCCGGGGTTTCGCGACGTGCTCTACGACGAGCACCCGGCGCCCGGTGACGCCCCGCGCGAGGCGATTGCCCAGGCGCTGAAGGGCCGGCGCATGCCGATGGTCGATCGCGTGGAGGTCGCCGTGATCGAAGAACCGCAGCCGCGCTGGTTGTCGTTCCTCAACGACGAGCAGGACGTCGTCGAGCGGGTGCCCGACGAGTTCTGTGAAGTCGCGTTGCCCAACGACAAGCTGGCGCCGAACCTGGCGCGCCGCGGAATCCAACTGGTGCGCTACCAGCGCAACGACGTCTCGGTGTCGTATTTCGCGATGGAGAACGCGGTGGTCGGCGGCTACACGCCCGAGAAGGTGGCGCTGCGCCGGGCGATCTCGCTGGCGGTGGATGTCGCGCGCGAGATCCGGCTGGCGCGACGAGGGCAGGCGATCCCGGCGCAGTCGCACATCGCGCCGCAGGTGTGGGGCTACGACCCGGCCTTCAAGTCCGAGATGAGCGAGTTCGACCGCGCGAAGGCGAGCGCGCTGCTCGACATGTATGGGTACGTCGATCGCGACGGCGACGGCTGGCGCGAGCAACCCGACGGCTCGCCGCTGACGATCGAGTACGCGACGTCGCCCGATGCCACGTTTCGGGTGCTGTACGAGCAGTGGCAGATCAACATGAACGCGATCGGGATTCGCATGGTGCCCAACATCAAGCAATGGCCAGAGCACCTGAAGGCTTCGCGCGCGGGCAAGCTCATGATGTGGGGCGTCAGCTGGTCGGGTGGGCCCGACGGCGAGGCCTTTCTCGTGCTGGGCTACGGGCCCAACAAGGGGCAGGCCAACCATGCGCGATTCGACCTGCCGGCGTACAACGCGGTGTTCGAGCGCCAGCGCGTGCTGCCCGACGGCCCCGAGCGCGCGGCGCTGCTGAAGGAGGCCAAGCGACTGATGGTGGCTTACATGCCGTACAAGGTGCACGTGCACCGCATCTGGAACGACCTGTCGCAACCCTGGGTGACTGGCTACTACCGCAACGTGTTCGTGCGTGAGTTCTGGAAGTACGTCGACGTGGACATGACCGAACGCGCGCGCAGGGGCCGCTCGTGAGCGCCACCGACCGACGACGTCGACGCCTGGTGCAAGGTGCGCTCGCGGCGGCGGCGCTGCCTGCCGTGCAGCCGTCGCAGGCGCAGGCGGCCGAGGTGCCGCAGCGCAAAGTGCTGCGCCTGCTGTTCAGCTCGGCGGAGACCTCGTTCGACCCGGCGCGCATCTCCGATCTGTATTCGCGTGCGGTCACGATGCACATCTTCGAGGCGCCGTACTGCTACGACCCGCTCGCCCGCCCGGCCCGGCTGCGGCCGCTGACGGCGATCGACATGCCCGAGGTTTCGAACGACTTTCGCGTCTGGACCGTGCGCATCAAGCCCGGCATCTTTTTCGCCGCCGACCCGGCGTTCAAGGGCAAGAAGCGCGAACTGGTCGCGCAGGACTACGTCTACGCCTTCCAACGTGCGATCGATCCGGCGAACATCAGCCCGATCGAGGCTTCGACCCTGGATCTCAAGATCAAAGGTCTGCTGGCTGCGCGTGACGCTGCCAAGGCGCGCAAGCGGTTCGACTATGACGCGCCGATCGAGGGCCTGCGGGCGCTCGACCGCTACACGCTGCGCTTCGAGCTCGAAGAGCCGCGCCCGCGGTTCATCGATACGCTGGCGATTTCGGATCTGCTCGGCGGCATCGCGCGTGAGGTCGTGGAGTTCTATGGCGACGCCATCGGCGATCACCCGGTCGGCACCGGACCGTTCCGCTTGAAGTCTTGGCGGCGCAGCTCGCGCATCGTGATGGAGCGCAACCCCGACTACCGCGAGGTGCTGTACGACGCGATGCCCGGGCCCGAAGACGCCGAAGGGCAGGAGATCCTCGCCAAGCTCCAAGGCAAGCGGCTGCCGATCATCGACGAGGTCGACATCGCGATCATCGAGGAGTTCCAGCCAGAGTGGCTGAGCTTCCTGAATAAGCAGGTCGATGCGCTGGCCACCAGCACGGGACACCTGCCGAGCCAGTACGCGAACGAAGCGGCACCCGGCGGCAAGCTGGCGCCGCGCCTGGCTCGACAGGGCATCCGCATGTACGCGAACCTGGCGCCCGACAACGCCTTCACCTACTTCAACATGCGGGACCCGGTGGTCGGCGGCTACTCGGCGCAGCAGGTGGCGTTGCGTCGGGCGATCAGCCTGTCGTACGACGTCGACCAGGAGATTCGCCTGATCCGGCGCGGCCGCGCGGTGCCCGGGCAGTCGGTCCTGATGCCGCACACCACCGGCTACGACCCTCACTTCAAGAGCGAGATGAGCGATTACGACCCGGCCCGGGCGCGCGCGCTGCTCGACCTGTACGGCTTCGTCGATCGCGACGGCGACGGGTTCCGCGAGCGCCCGGATGGCTCGCCGCTGCTGCTCGAGATGGCCACGGAGCCCGAACAGATCTACCGTGCGTACAACGAACTGTGGCAAAAGTGCCTGAACGCGATCGGGGTGCGCGTGCGCTTCAATACCGCGCAGTGGCCCGAGAACATGAAAGCGGCCGACGCCGGCAAATTGATGATGTGGATGCTCGGCGAATCGGCCTCCGGCCCCGACGGGCAGGATTCGCTGGGACGCCTTTACGGGCCGCTGGCGGGCAACGCGAATCTGGCGCGGTTCCAGCTCGACGCGTTCGATCGCCTGTACGAGCGGGCGCAGGTTCTGCCCGACGGGCCGGAACGCGCGGCGCTGTTCCGCGAGGCGCAGCGCATCTCCATCGCCTACATGCCGTACAAGATCCACGCGCACCGCATCCACACCGACCTGGCGCATCCCTGGGTCTTCGGTTTCCGGCGCCCGCTGTTCTCGAGCCAGTGGTGGCACACGGTCGACGTCGACATGGCGCTGCGCGCACAACGGCTTTCCGCGTGAGAGGACGATGAAGAGACTCTTCGGGCTGGTGGGGCTTCTCGTCGCTGCGCTCGTCGCCGGCGCGCAGACCCCCGAGCGCAGGGTGCTCAAGCTCGCATTCACCCGCGCCGAGACCAGCATGGACCCCGCGCGGATCGTCGATTTGTATTCGCGCAACCTGACAGCGCACATCTTCGAGGCGCCCCTGACGTGGGACCATCTGGCGCGGCCATTCAAGTTGAGGCTGCTGACGGCGCAGTCGATGCCCGAGCATTCGGACGATTACCGCGTCTGGACCGTCAGGATCCGGCCCGGCATCTACTTCGCGGACGATCCGGCGTTCAAGGGCCGGAAGCGCGAACTGGTGGCGGCCGACTATGTCTACGCGCTCAAGAGGATCGTCGACCCGCAGAACAAGAGCCCGGTCACGGCGGGCATGCTCGACACCAAGATCGTCGGCCTTGCTGGTTTGCGCGAGGAAGCGATCAAGGGCAACAGGCCGTTCGACTACGACAAGCCGATCCCGGGGCTGACCACACCGGACCGCTACACGCTGCGCGTCGAGTTGGAGGAGCCGCGACCCGGTTCGGCCGAGTTCTTCGCGGCGTCGGACCTGTTTGGCGCGGTGGCGCGCGAGGTGGTGGAGTTCTACGGCGACCAGATCGACGCGCACCCCGTCGGCACCGGCCCCTTCAAGCTCAAGAGCTGGCGCCGCAGCTCCGAGATCGTGCTCGAGCGCAATCCCGATTACCGCGAGCGCTACTACGACGCGGAGCCGGCACCCGACGATGCCGAAGGTCAGGCCATCCTCGCCAAGCTGAAGGGCCGGCGGCTGCCGATGGTCGACGAAGTACGCATCGCGATCATCGAGCAGAGTCAGCCGATGTGGCTGTCGTTCCTGAACGCCGAGGTCGACGCACTGGCCACCATTGCCGGCCGCGTGCCACCGGACTTCCTCGGCCTCGCGATGCCGGGCGGCAGGATCGCGCCGTACCTCGCCAAGCGCGGCGTGCAGGGCCTTCTCAACCTGAATCCCGATTCGGGGCTGGCCTACTTCAACATGGAAGACCCGGTGGTCGGCGGCTACACACCGGAGAGGGTCGCGTTGCGGCGGGCGATCAGCCTTGCCTACGATACGGGCGCGGAGATCCGGCAGATCCGCCGCGGTGGCATCCCCGCGCAGTCACCCGTGGTGCCACACACCACCGGCTACGACCCGAAGTTCAAGAGCGAGATGGGCGACTACGATCCGGCGCGGGCGCGCGCGCTGCTCGATCTGTACGGCTACGTCGATCGCGACGGCGACGGCTGGCGCGACCTGCCCGATGGCAAGCCCCTGGTGATCGAGATGGCCAGCCAGCCCGACGACTTCTCTCGCAAGTTCGACGAACTGTGGAAGAAGAACCTCAACGCCGTGGGCATCCGCATCGATTTCAAGCCGGCGCAGTGGCCCGAGAACCTGAAGGCAGCGCGCGCCGGCAAGCTGCAGTTCTGGCAGCTCGGCTCGTCGGCGGCGGGCTCGGACGGTCAGGGTGCGCTCTCGCGGCTTTACGGTCCGCAGATCGGCAGCCAGAATCTCGCGCGCTTCAAGAACGACGAGTTCGACCGCATCTACGAGCGCATGCGCGTGATCCCCGACGGGCCCGAGCGCGAGCAGCTCTTTCTGAAGGCCAAGCAGATCGCGGTCGCCTACATGCCGTACAAGCACACCGCACACCGCATGGAGGCCGACGTGCTGCACCCCTGGGTCATCGGCTTTCGCAGGCCGCTGTTCTGGCTGGAGTGGTGGCACATGGTCGACATCGACAACAGCAAGCGCCCTGCACACTGACGGGACCGTGAGGCTCAGAGTGCCGCTGCCCGAACCCCAGATCAACCGCTATCAGCGCTGGCTGCACGAGACGCGCGGCCTGCAGTTTGCGACCTACGACGCGATGTGGCAGTGGTCGGTGAACGACCTCGAGGCCTTCTGGCGGTCGATCTGGGACTACTTCGCCGTCGAATCGCCCACCGCGTTTGCGGGTGTGCTGTCCGACAGCCGCATGCCCGGTGCGCGCTGGTTCGACGGCGCGCAGGTCAACTATGCGCGACAGGTATTGCGTCATGCCGGCATGGCGCACGCGGCAGGCCACCCTGCGGTGCTGTTCGCCGACGAGCCGATGCTTGCAGCCGGGCAGCTGCAGAGCCTGTCGTGGCCCGAGTTGCGGGCGCAGGTGGGAGCAATGGCGGCCGCCCTGCGCGGCATGGGGGTGCGGCGCGGCGATCGCGTCTGCGCGTATCTGCCGAACCGGCCCGACACGGCGGTGGCGTTCCTGGCGTGCGCGAGCATCGGGGCGATCTGGTCGGTCTGTTCGCCCGACATGGGACCGGTCGCGGTGCTCGACCGCTTTCGCCAGATCCAGCCGGTGGTGCTGATCGCGTGCGACGGCTACCGCTATGGCGGTGCGGCGCACGAACGGCGCGCCGTGGTGGCGGAGCTGGTGGAGCAGCTGCCGAGCGTGTCGCACGTGGTCTGGCAAACGCTGCTGGGCGGTGGCGCGCCGCCAGCGTGGCCGGAGCGCGTCACCTCGCACGACCTGGCGGCGTTGCTCGCGAAAGGCGCTCCCGACTTCGAACCCGACTGGTTGCCGTTCGACCATCCACTGTGGGTGGTCTATTCGAGCGGCACCACCGGGCTGCCCAAGCCGATCGTGCATGGCCACGGCGGCGTGATGCTCGAGTCGCTGAAGCTCGCCACGCTGCACAACAACATCGCGCCATCGGTGCAGAGCGCCGAGCGCTACCACTGGTATTCGAGCACCGGCTGGATCATGTGGAACTGCCAGGTCGGCGGCCTGCTGGGCGGCACCACGATCTGCCTGTTCGACGGCAGCCCGGGCGGGCCGTCGAAGGCGCCCGACTGGACCACGCTGTGGCGCTTCGCGTCGCTGACGAAGACCACCTTCTTCGGCGCCGGCGCGGCCTTCTACGCGTCGTGCCTGAAGGCCGGCGTGTCGCCGATGAACGCGGCCGACCTGTCCTCGCTGCGCGCCCTGGGCTCGACCGGCTCGCCGTTGGCCAACGAGTGCTACCGCTGGGCCTGGGACCATTGCCCGAAGGTGGACGGCCGCGACATCTGGCTCACCCCGATGAGCGGCGGCACCGATTTCGCCGGCGCATTCATCGCCGGCTTGCCGACGCTGCCGATGATCGAAGGCGAGATGCAGTGCCGCTGCCTCGGCGCGGCGGTGGAAGCGTGGAGCGAGCCCGACGCGCAAGGCCGTGGCCGCAGCCTGATCGACGAGGTGGGCGAGCTGGTGTGCACGAAGCCGATGCCGTCGATGCCGCTGTACCTCTGGGGCGACACCGACGGCCAGCGCCTGCACGACAGCTATTTCGACATGTACCCGGGCATCTGGCGCCACGGCGACTGGATCCGCATCGTGCCGCACCCGGACAGCGGCGCCAGCGGCGCCATCATCTACGGCCGCAGCGACGCCACCATCAACCGCCACGGCGTGCGCATGGGCACCGCCGAGCTCTATCGCGCGGTCGAGGCGCTGCCCGAGGTGCTCGACAGCCTGGTGGTCGACCTCGAATACCTCGGCCGCGAGAGCTGGATGCCGCTGTTCGTGGTGCTGCGCGAGGGCTACGCGCTCGACGAGGCGCTCGCCGCGCGCATCAATGCCGCGGTGCGCGTGGCGCTGTCGCCGCGCCACGTGCCGAACGACGTGTTCCAGGTGGCGGCGATTCCACGCACGCTTTCGGGCAAGAAGATGGAACTGCCGGTCAAGAAGCTGCTGATGGGCGCCGACCCGGCCAGTGTGCTCAAGCGCGACGCTATGGCCAATGCCGACAGCGTCGACTGGTTCATCGCGCTGGCCAGGGCGCGAGCCGGTCGGGCTTAGGCGGCGAACCGCACGATCTGTGCGGCGGGCACGGCACCGCTTTGTCGCGCCACTTCGCGACCGGCTTCGAGCCGAACCAGCGTGGGGATGCTGCGAATGCCGAAGCGGGCGGCCGCACGCGGGTTGTCGTCGCTGTTCACCTTGGCCAGCAGGGCACGCCCGCGCAACGAGGAGGCCGCCTGTGCGAACTGCGGGGCCATCGCGCGACACGGCCCGCACCAAGGTGCCCAGAAGTCGACCACCACGGGCAGCTCGGTGCCCGTGGTCACCGCCTCGAAGTTGTCGTCGGTCAACTCTACCGGTTCTCCGGCGAGCAGCGGCTGACCGCAGCGGCCGCAGTCCGGGCGATCCGCCAGCCGGTCGGCGGCGACGCGATTCTTCGCGCCGCAGTGGGCGCAGACCACGTGAATCGGGGAGGGCTTGTCCATCTTTCCGACATGCGTGTGCTTTGGCCGCCTTCAAGGGCCCGCGGCGGATGCCAGGCGGAATAATCGGCCGCCAGCCCTCGTAAGCCCAGCGTGCAAGCCGACGACGTGTTCCGCAACCAGTTGCTCGGGGTGATACCCCGGCTGCGTCGCTATGCGCGCTCGCTGGTGTTCGATGGCCCGACCGCCGACGACCTGGTGCAGACGACGCTGGAGCGCGCGCTGGCGCACTGGCACCAGTTCGATCAGCGGCGCGATCTGCTGGTGTGGGTGCTGTCGATTGCCCACAACGCACACCTGGACCAGCGCCGCCGCGACGCGCGACTGTCGGTGGTCGACCCGGAACGCGCCACCGCCGACCAGGATGCGCAAGGCGGCGACCCGGGCGCCGATGTGGGCCTGCGCATCGATCTGATCCGCGCGCTGGCGCTCTTGTCTCCCGAGCAGCGCGAGCCGCTTCTGCTGGTGTCGGTGGAGCAGCTCACCTACGCCGAATGCGCCGAGGTGTTGCACATCCCGGTGGGCACGGTGATGTCCCGGGTGTCGCGTGCTCGCGCGAGCCTGCGCCAGTTTCTCGATGGCAGCGAGCGCGGCACCGGCGGCGCTGCGCGCGGGCTGAGGCGGGTGATATGAGTACCGAAGAACGTCCCGACGATGCGTTGTTGTCCGCCTGGCTCGACGGCGAGCTCGAGGGCGACGACAGCGCGCGCATCCAGGCCTGGCTGCAGGCACATCCCGACGATGCCGCCCGAGTGCGCCTGTGGGCAGCCGATCGCGATGCGCTGCGCGCGCGCTTTGCCGCCGCGTTCGACGAGCCCGTGCCCGAGCGGCTGACACAGGCGGTGTGGCGGCGCCACCGCGGGGCCGATCGCACCGCCTGGCTGCAGGCCGCGGTTGCTGTCGTGCTACTGGGAATCGGCGTGGCGATCGGTGCCGCTTGGCGCGACATCGGCCGCGAGGCCACTCAGGCCCATGCGGCTCCGGCCTGGACCCAGCGTGCCGCTGTGGCGCACGCGGTCTACTCGCCCGAGGAACTGCATCCGGTCGAAGTCAATGTGCACGACGGCGACGCGGCGCGCCAGCGCGAGCAGGAGCAGCATCTCGCGCGCTGGCTGACCCGCCGCCTGTCGGTGCCAGTGAAGCTGTTCGACCTTCGCAACGAGGGCTTCGAGCTGGTCGGCGGTCGGCTGCTGCCCGATGCCAATGGTCCGAGCGCGCAGCTGATGTACCAGGACGCGACGGGCCAGCGCGTCACCGTCTACCTGCGCAAGTCCGAGCGTGAAGCCGAGGCAGCGTTCCGCTACGACCGCAAGGGTGACCTCGGCATGTTCTATTGGGTCGACGGCCGGTGCGGCTACGCGCTGGTGGGCCCGCAGTCGCGCGAGCGCTTGTTGGCGCTGGCCGAGGCGATCGCCAAGCAAGAGGGGGTCACCGGCCGCTGATGAATCGCTGTCGCGGGGCGCGGCGTCTCTAGAATCGGCCGATGCCCGAGTCGCCAGCCGCCCCACGTGCGTCCTCGCGCGTGGCCGCGCTACGGCGCCTGTTCGTCGTCACGGTGCTCGGCTTCGCGTCGGGTCTGCCGCTGGCGCTGACCGGGCAGGCGCTGCAGGCCTGGCTGAGCGTCGAAGGCATCGACATCGCGACCATCGGGTTCCTCAGCCTGGTGGGCCTGCCGTACACGTTCAAGTTCCTGTGGGCTCCGCTGATGGATCGCTTCGAGCTGCTGCCTCGGCTCGGCCGCCGCCGCGGCTGGCTGGTCGCGACGCAGCTCGCGCTGACGGCGACCCTGCTGCTGCTGGCGGCGACGCCGCCGAAGCAGTCGCTCCAGGTGTTCGCGCTGCTGGCGTTCGCAGTGGCGTTCGTCTCGGCGTCGCAGGACGTGGTGATCGACGCCTATCGGACCGAGCTGGTGCTGCCCAACGAGCGCGGCCTGGGTTCGTCGCTCTACGTGCTGGGCTATCGGCTGGCGATGATCGTCTCGGGCGGCGTGGCGTTGATCTGGACCGATCCGACACAAGGCGGTGGATGGAGCTGGAGCGAGGTCTACCAGACCATGGCGTGGCTGATGGCTACGGCGGCGCTGTTCTCGCTGCTGGCGCTGCCGCGCGTGGCCGTCGTGAAGGGCGCGCAGCCGGTGGCGCGTCACGACGTGATCGGCTTTCTCGCGGTGCTGTTGGCCGTCGCCGTGGGCTACGCGGTGACGCAGCAGTTCGGCGGCGCCGTCGCGCAGGCGCTTCTTTCGGCGTGGCTGCGTGGCACCGGCATCGATGCCGGGCTGCAGGCGCGCTGGATCGATCTGGCAACACTGTTGCTGGGCATTGCCTTCACGCTGCCGCTGGCGGCCTGGGCGGCGCGCAAGGCGCACTTCGAAACCCTGTTGTCGGGCCTGTCGAACTACTTCGCGCAGCCCGGCGCCGTCGGCTTCCTGGTGTTCATCGTGCTGTACAAGCTCGGCGACGCCTTCGCCGGCTCGCTGATGACGCCTTTCCTGTTGCAGGCGATGGCGTTCGGGTCGGCAGAGGTCGGGGTGGTCAACAAGATCATCGGCCTGTGGTTGACGATCGGCGGCGCGCTGCTCGGCGGCGCGCTGATGCTCAAGCTCGGCCTGTGGCGATCGCTGATGCTGTTCGGCGTCCTGCAGATGGCCAGCAACGTCGGCTTCTGGTGGCTGGCCACCGTCGGCAAGGGGCATTTGCCGGGGCTGACGATCCCGCCGTTTGACCTCAAGGTCGTGCAGCTCGCGCAGGCCACGCCGGTCGACGGCGGCCTGCTGCTGGTGATCGCGGCCGAGAACATCTCCGGCGGCATGGGCACCGCAGCGTTCGTCGCGCTGTTGATGGCGCTGTGCAACCAGCGGTTCACGGCCACCCAGTTCGCGCTGCTGAGCGCGTTCGCTTCGGTGGGCCGCGTCTGGGTCGGGCCGCTGGCCGGCGTGCTGGCCGAGTCGATCGGCTGGCCGCGGTTCTTCGTCGTCTCGACGTTGCTCGCGGCGCCGGCACTGGCGATGCTGTGGGTGATGCGCGGCCCGGTGCGCTCGCTCGAAGTCGATCCTGACGCGGGCAGCAGAACCCGCTAAGCCTCGACCCGGCGAATTCGCCGCCCGATCCCTAGAATGGGATCGCGACTTCGAGATGAACGCCCCTTTCGTCGTACAGGATCACATCGATGGCGATCTTGCGCATCGCCTGCACTGCGCCTGCCGGTTGCACGGCCGACGCCGCTTCGGCGCGACCCTGGTGGCCGCGGCTGCGCTGCCCGGGAGCGCGCTGGCGCAGACGATCCCCGAGTGCAAGCGCAGCGGCTTCACGAAGATGGTTTCCGCCGAGCAGGTCGAGCAGGCCTCCGGACAGCAATACCGGCAGATGCTGCAGCAGGCATCGGGCAAGCGCGCGCTGGCGCCAAAGGAGCATCCGCAGCTGATTCGTCTGCGCGCGATCGCGCAGCGCATCATCCCGTACACCGAAGACTGCAACCCGGCCTCGAAGAGCTGGAAATGGGAGGTCAACCTGCTCGGCTCGCAGGAGCTCAACGCGTTCTGCATGCCGGGCGGCAAGATCGCGTTCTACTGGGGCATCCTCGCCAAGCTGCAGCTCGACGACGACGAGGTTGCCGCGATCATGGGCCACGAGATTTCGCACGCGCTGCTCGAGCACGCGCGCGAACGCATGGGCAAGAACACGGCCACGCAGCTGGGCATCGGCATCGGCGCGGCCCTGCTCGGCCTGGGCAGCACCGGCCGCGCGATCGGTGACCTCGGGGGCCAGTTGGTGACGCTGAGTTTCAGCCGCGAGAACGAATCCGAGGCCGACCGCCTGGGCATGATCATGGCGGCCAAGGCGGGCTACAACCCGCGCGCCGGCGTCACGCTGTGGAAGAAGATGATGGGGGCGAGCAAGGGCGCCCCGCCGCAGTTTCTTTCGACGCACCCGTCCAGCGAAACCCGCATCCGCGACATCGAGGCGCTGTTGCCGCGCGTAGAGCCGATCTACGAGGCGGCCCAGAAGCCAGCGCAGCGCTTCGCGCCGCCGCCGCTGAAACCCGCCTCGGCCAGCGCAGGCGGCTGACGTTTCGGCGCACCCCCGACGGGGGGACACCCCGGCGGTGGCCCTCGCAATTCCACCCGGCGGGCGATGGTCGGCGCGCGGCGCCATCACGACCATTCATCGCATCCCACCCCGCCAGGAGCGCTGCGATGATCTTCTCCGCCCGAGCCCCCACCCCGAACGCGTCGCGCGTGATGACCCCGATCCGCGAGCTGGCGCTGATTCCGCTGATCGAAGACAGCGCCAAGGCCCCGACTGATGAGTCGTTCAGCCGCTGCGGCTGGTTCGATTCGAGCCTGGAGCTCGCTGCCGGGCTGCAGGTGATCGAGTACGTCGACCAGCTGCCGGACGACCTGCCGTTCGAACCGGTGTGAGGCCCCGAGGCATCCGGTTCGTCGGCCGCAGGCGCAGCTCATCGGGCCTGCTTGCGACTTGGTCGCAATCCATTCGCGCGGTGGCGGTGGGCTGCCTACAGTGACGCACATTGACGACGAACACAGCCCAAGGAGAACCACCATGACACGCCACCTCGCCGCCCAAGCCGTTTCGCTGGCCCTTTCGGTGCTCGTCACCGTGGCCACACTGGCCGCGCTCGACGGCCTGGCCGGCAGCCAACACGCCGCGCAGCAGCAGCTGGCGTCCGCCGCATCGGCGCGGGCGTGACGGCCCGCAGGGCGCTGCACGCGCCGCCCGCGTCGCACAAGGGGCATGCACCTGCATGCCCCTTGCTCGTTGTCGGGGCCGCCGCCTACGATGCGTCTTCGCAGCCGCCGGGAGCACGCATGAAGGCCATCTGGAACGGCGTGGTGATCGCCGAGAGCGACGACACGGTCGTGGTCGAGGGCAACCACTATTTCCCGGAGGCCTCACTCAAGGCCGAGTACACGACGTTCAGCAACCACCGCACCACCTGCGCGTGGAAGGGACAAGCCCACTACAAGAGCCTGCTGGTCAACGGTGAGTTGAACCCCGAGGCCGTCTGGTACTACCCGGAACCGAGCGAGGCGGCACGGCAGATCAAGGGCCGCGTCGCGTTCTGGAAGGGCGTCCAGGTCGTCGAGTGACGCGTCGCCCGCTGGACCGCAGCGCGCTGGGCCACCTTCGTCAGTTGGCGAGGTGGCCGCTCTGGAAGTCGCGCACAGCCTGCATCAGCTGCTCGCGCGTGTTCATCACGAACGGGCCGTACTGCGCGATCGGTTCGCGCAGCGGGGCGCCGGCAATCAGCAGGGCCTTGGTCGGCGCGTCGAGCGCGCGCAGGACCACGCCGTCGCTGTCCGGCGTGTTGGCCAGCACCGCCATCCGTTGCGCGTCGACCCGGCGCTCCCCGATGGCCAGCGCAGCGCGATAGACATACACGAAGGCGTTGTGGCCGGGCGGTAGCGCCTGCTCGAAGCGCGAGCCGGGCTCGAGGTGCACGTCCAGATACAGCGGCTCGGTTCGTTCGCGCTGCATCGCGCCCTTCACGCCGCCACTCTGGCCGGCGATCACCCGAACCTTGGCACCCGGCAGCGTCAGCTCCGGAATCTCGGCGGTCGGGATGTCGCGGTACCAGGCCGGCTGCATCTTGTCCTTGGCCGCCAGGTTCAGCCACAACTGGAAGCCCTCCATGCGCCCGT
Source organism: Burkholderiaceae bacterium (assembly GCA_035455385.1). Classification (GTDB taxonomy): domain Bacteria; phylum Pseudomonadota; class Gammaproteobacteria; order Burkholderiales; family Burkholderiaceae_C; genus JAEUPI01. The sequence goes on along the minus strand of DATIFD010000620.1, from coordinate 377 downwards.
CCTCCTGCTCGGGCATCTCGCTGTGGATGACGCCGCGTCCCGCGGTCATCCACTGCACGCCGCCATTGGTCAGCAGACCCTCGTGACCTGCCGAGTCGCGATGCCGCATCCGGCCGGCGATCATGTAGGTGACGGTCTCGAAGCCACGGTGCGGATGGTCGGGGAAGCCGCCGATGTAGTCGCCCGGGTTGTCGGTGCCGAAGGCGTCCAGCATCAGGAAGGGGTCGAGTCTGTGCTGCAGGTCGTGCGTCAGCACGCGCGTCAACTTCACGCCCGCGCCGTCGCTGGTGGCCTGCCCCGCCACCAGCCGCTCCACCGGGCGCGGCCTTGCGATCAGGGCTGTCGTGACTTCGGTATTGGCAGTGCTCATGAGGATC
>DATIFD010000619.1:0-3289 GCA_035455385.1 Burkholderiaceae bacterium | reverse complement strand
ATCGCCCGGACGGAGGCCGTGCTTCCCCCAAGAGTTGTGCTGATCAGCGACAGAGTCGAGCGCGCCGAGTTCCAACTCGCACACCTCGTTGAGAAACGTGAGTTCATCGAAGTCGGGTTCCGACCGCACTTTCGCTGAGATGGCCGCCGGATTGCGACGCACCCACGTGACGATGGCGCTTAGCACGCCGTAGGCACCGCCGACGCCTGTGGTGGCAACGACCTTGCCGTTGACAAGAACCTCGAACCGCAGCGGAGCATTGGCCATAGTTGTGTGCCGCCTAACGTTTGAGCTCACCGGAACGCGGAAGCCGCCGAAGGCGGCTGTAGCGTTTCCGGTGCAGCGAAGGGTTAGCCCGCACTCTTTGCTCTCGCCGTGAGGGAGCGTTCACGCAGCTCGGAAACCAGGGAATGCTCAGCGACGGGATTGAACCTAGAAGATGTGGTTGGCGTGAAACTGATCAGACGCCCGAACTTGGACGGCTTTGAGAGGCGAATGATGATTGCGGCCGGATTGATACCGACCGACTCGGTGACCTCGACGATGCTCGCCAAAGGAACTCGCTCAGTTTGAAGACCACGCTTTACGACTAGATGATCGCCGAGATCAACGACTTGGTCAGCAAGGTCTGAAGCGAAGAAGTGACGAAACACCAGAACGACGACTGCGACTAGGGCGGCTGACGCCGCGCCTCCGGGATGACCGTCTACCAGCGCTGCGACGGCGACGTAGGCCATGCCTGCAACCCACGCGACCGGGAACACGTACTTGGGAATGAACGTCGCACTGGAGGAGAGGTAGCGCATCTGTGCGGGCTAACGTTAAATGGACAGAAGGGATTGAAGCACCGGAGTCTGTCTAAGACGCTGATGGGGTGCGTGAGGAATCGACGGTAACCCCCTTTCGGGGGCCCACTTCGTGCCCGTCTTGCGGGCGATGCGCGGGCGCAATGGCATGCCTAAATTTTCGGGCATGTCCAAGTCCACCAGAACCCGCCCAAACCCGCAAGTCGAGCGTCCCGTCCGGGCCTCCGTCGCTGCCCAGCCGGGGCGGGGCGCCGCACCGGCGGCGCCCGCCCTTGCCGCGGACCACCACCCGCACGCCGGCGGTCCCGGCGTGCCGCCGGGGCCTGCATCGACACCACCCCGGCCGGCGAAGCTGCTGCCGCGGCTGCGCGATGCGCTGCGGGTGCGGCACTACTCGATCCGCACCGAGCAGGTCTACGTCGACTGGGTGCGGCGCTTCATCGTCTTCCACGGCAGACGCCACCCCGATTGTCTGGGCGCCGCCGAGGTGCAGTCGTTTCTCACCCATCTGGCGGTCGAGCGCGCGGTGTCCTCGTCGACGCAGAACCAGGCCAAGTCGGCGCTGCTGTTCCTCTACCGCGAGGTGCTCGGGGTCGACTTGCCGTGGCTCGACGACATCGTCGGCGCCAAGGCTTCGCGCCGCCTGCCGGTGGTGCTCACGCCTGCGGAGGTGCGGCGCCTGCTGGCCGAGCTCGGGGGCACGCAGGGCCTCGTCGCGTCGCTGCTCTACGGCACCGGGCTGCGCCTGCTCGAGGCCTTGCGCCTGCGCGTCAAGGACGTCGAGTTCGAGCGCCGCGAGATCGTCGTGCGCGACGGCAAGGGCGCCAAGGATCGCGTCACCGTCCTGCCCGAGAACCTGATCGCCGGGCTGCAGGCGCAACTCGCGCAGGTGCGCAAGCTGCACCTGCGCGACCTCGCCGCGGGTCATGGCGACGTCTGGCTGCCCGATGCGCTGGCGGTCAAGTATCCGCACGCCGCGCGGCAGTGGGGCTGGCAGTGGGTGTTTCCGTCCAGTGCGCGGTCCATCGATCCGCGCTCGGGCGCCGAGCATCGGCACCACCTGCACGAGAACACGGTGCAGAGGGCGGTGGCGCTGGCCGCACGCCGCGCCGGCATCGTCAAGCCGTGCTCGCCGCACGTGCTGCGGCACTCGTTCGCCACCCACATGCTGCAGGCCGGCTACGACATCCGCACCGTGCAGGAGCTGCTCGGCCACGCCGACGTGAAGACCACGATGATCTACACGCACGTGCTCAATCGCGGCGGCCGCGGCGTGCGCAGCCCGCTCGACGCAATCTGAGCAAACGGGAAGAAGAGGAAGAAAGGGGACAGCAGCACGCACGCGGCGGCTCGCCATCTCCGGCGAGCGCCGCGCTTGGGTCTTCAGCCGCTCAGGACGACGACGCGGCGGCTACGGCAGCAGACGACCGCGAGGCCGCCCCCGCGGCCGCGGCCTGGCCGCCACCGCCGCGCCACTGCGCCATCAGCGCATCCCACTTCGAGCGTGCCGCGGCGAGGTGGCGCACCTTCACGTGGCCATAACCGCGGATGTCCTCCGGAATGCGTGCGATCTCGATGGCCAGCGCCAGCCGCTCCGGCGTCGCGATGCCGCTGCGCAGCACCTCGTCCATGCTGGCCTTGTACTCGCCGATCAGCCTGCGCTCGGTCTTGCGCTCCGCGCTGTAGCCAAAGACGTCCAGCGGCGTGCCGCGCAGGCCCTTCAGCTTGGCCAGCTTCTCGAAGCCCTTGCGCATCCACGGCCCGTACGGCCGCTTGACCAGCTCGCCCTTCTCGTTGCGCTTGGCGGTCAGCGGCGGCGCCAGGTGATGCACCAGCTTGTACTCGCCCTCGAACATCGACTCGATCTTGGCGGTGAACTGCGGGTCGGTGTGCAGGCGGGCCACTTCGTACTCGTCCTTGTACGCCATCAGCTTGAACAGGTAGCGCGCCACCGCCTCGGTGAGCCGGGTGCTCGTCGCGCTCGCGCCGGCTTCGGCCGCGCGCACCTTGGCCACGTAGGCCCGGTACTGCGCGGCGTAGTCCGCGTCCTGGTACGCGGTGAGGAACTCCACCCGCCGGGTGATCATCTCGTCGAGCGACGGCTTCTTCACGAACTCGATCACCTGCGTCGCCTTGAACAGCGCGCTCACGGCCGCGTAGTCGTGCGCGCAGCGGCGGCCCCACTCGAACGCCGCCTTGTTGTTCTCCACCTGCACGCCGTTGAGCTCGATCGCGCGCAGCAGCGCGGCGCGGCTCAGCGGCACCTGGCCCTGCTGCCACGCGTAGCCCAGCAGCAGCGGGTTGGTGTAGATGCTGTCGCCCAGCAGCTGCACGGCCACCTGGTCGGCGTCGAGCAGCCCGAGCTTCGAGGGGCCCACCGCGGCCTGCAGCGCAGCCTCGCAGCCGCCCTGCGGAAACTCCCAGTTCGGGTTGGCCACGAACGCCGCGGTCGGCGTGGCGTGCGAGTTCAGCGCCACGTAGGT